>DATCFX010000715.1:0-1093 GCA_036509275.1 Pirellulales bacterium
ACGAGCGACGAGAACTCGCGCGGCGAGATGTCTTGCATATCGTATTGCGATACGATCTGCCGGAAGGCCGCGCTCGAGCCGCCGGCCGCACTGCCGCCATCCAACGCCGATTGGGCCGCCGGCGCCGCCGTGCTCGCATCGGAGGGGCTGCTGGATGCGATCATGCTCGTCAACGGAGATGAAATGCTGCTAACCGCCATGGTGGCTGCTCTCCCAAAAGTCCGGGATTACAAGGTGGCGATCCTGGAAGCAATCGACATGCCCAAGCCGCGACGGCAGCCGCGCAGCACGTTCTAAACGTGCTCAGCGCCGGGCGTTAGCATCGATACTGACAGGTTTTGAAGACGAGCCGCAGGCGCGTTCACGCGGATGCTGGCAGCTAATTCTGCGCGGGCGAAGCGCATTTCCGGCCGAATGTGCGCGGCGCAAAACGGGTCATGCGACCGGTCAGCCGTCGACAGGTCCGCCCGGCTGCATGAACGCGGCCCGGTAGACAGGCAAACCGTTCTGTCGCATGCGACGTTCGAAATGCGTGCGATAGTCCAGATCGTGCGCGGGCTGGTCCTCGGGCACTTGCAGGGGGCCGGCGAGGCTGGTGGCCGCCGCGATCAATTCCAGCGCGCTATGAAAATACTCCTCGACGTCGGTCCAGAAGTGCAACCGGCCGCCGGGCTGCAAAGTCCGCTGGACGTCGGCCAGGAAGGCGGAGTTCATCACGCGCCGCTTGCGGTGCCGCGCCTTCCACCAGGGGTCGGGAAAGTACACGTGTACCGCGGCCAGCGAACCGTCCGGCACGCGCTCGCGAAACACGCGCAAGCCGTCGCCATGAGCGACGCAGGCGTTGGCTAGTTGGCGCTTCGCCAGCCGGGCCGCGGCAAACTCGGCATACTTGCGCGCGACTTCCAGGCCGAGGTAGTCCGTGTCGGGGTTGGCGGCCGCAGCCGAAGCCAGGAACAATCCCTTGCCGCTCCCCAATTCGATTTCGAGCGGCGCCGGGCGGCCGAACAGCGACTGGGCGGTGCAAAGCTCGGGCAGCCCTTCGAAGCTTTTCAGCCAGCGGCCCAGTTCGAGGCCAGCGTCGAGTTTGCGGAGT
>DATCFX010000716.1:0-1254 GCA_036509275.1 Pirellulales bacterium
GCGCCAGCCGATCGAATTGTAGAGCAGACCATAGGCTGCCGCTGACAGCAGGCCGCCGATGCCCCACGAGGCCTGCAGCACGCTGCCCATAAACCCGCGCGAGCGCTGCGGCCATTGCTCGAGCGCCAAGGCCGCGCCGGCAGGCCACTCCGCACCCATGAAGAAGCCGAGCAAGGCGCGGAATAACAGCAGAAACCAGAATGCCGGCGCCAACCCGGCGAGCAGATTGCATAGCGAATACCCGGCGATGGCGATCATCAGCGGCAATTTGCGCCCGATCCGATCGGCCATCCAGCCCGAGGCGGTGGCGCCGGCGAGCCGCATCCACAAGGTCAAGGTGAAGACGATTGCCACCGCCGTCAGCGGCACGTGAAAATACTGCGCGATCGGTATCATGATCAGCAGAAAGATCGTAAAATCAAAGGCATCCAAGGTCCAGCCGAGCCAGGCGGCGATCCAGGCGTGCCACTGTTCCCTGGTCGGCTCCTTCCACCACGCGACGGGCTTCACGGTATCAACAGTAATCGACATGAGTTTCCTCCTGTTTGACGGGCCCCGTTGAGCCGGGGCCTCGCGATGGCTAGCGTCCCGTTGCGCAGCTTCCAGGTGCGCGTGAGGCTACAAAAAAGGCCCCTCCCGGCTTGTCGGAAGAAGCCCCTTGCTCGTCTTGCTCGCCGTGCCGCCGTTCAGGCCACGACCAGATCGGGCGCCATCTCGGTGCCCCTGGTCTCCGGCCGAGCACCATGCCGCGCCGAACGCGTACCACTGATCCTTGGTCGGCTCCCTCCACCGCGCGAGATCCCTCACGCTCTCCGCCGCCGCCATCGCTCAACTCCTGTTCGAAACGGCTCCTTTAATGGAGCCTTGCAGGAAGTGTAGGGCAGCAATGCGGGAATGTCTCTGGCTTTTTTGACGATCATTATTGCGCAAGATTTAGGCAGTCTACGGCTACCGAAGGGGCGCCACTTCGGTTAGATACCCGCGGGCCGAGAAAGCCGGGTATCGGACCGAATGCATTGATCCGAGCCGAGCGAGCCAGCGGGGGATATGGCCGAACAGCGCATCGACCCGGTCGAGGACAGCCGCCGCACGCCGGCTGCGGCGCAATGGCAGCGCACCTTGTGGGCGATGGTCGGCATCCAGTTCGTCATGACCATGGCGTTTTCGATGCTGAGCCCGATCATGCCGCTGTTTTTGCCGGTGCTCGGGGTGCGCTCGGCCAGTGCCGTCGATCTGTGGGCCGGCATCCTCTCG
>DATCFX010000717.1:0-4868 GCA_036509275.1 Pirellulales bacterium
ATCGTAGTGCTTGCTCAACTTCAGCACGCGCGCCAACTGCATCCGCGCCACCCAATGCGTGGGCTGCACGGACAATACCCGGCGGAAGTTTGCGGCGGCGCCGACCAGCGCTCCCTGGGCCAACAGCGCGTTGCCGAGTTGGACGTGCAGCCGCACGCTTTCCGGATCAAGGCACGCATCGCGCGGATTGGGGGCGAGAGCCACGTTGGGAATCATGCCGGCGCTTTCCGTGGGACCCGGTTTCTCAGCATCGCGTCGAAGGCGGTTTTGATGCGATCGACGTGGGCCGTTTTGTAGGCGAAATTCGCGTTCGCTCGGTGTACGAGCATCGAAGCATTGACTTCGAACACCACCACGTTGCCCTGCCGGTCGAGCGCGCAATCAATCCCGCAGAAATCCAAACCTACCGCCTGCTGGATGCGGCGCAACGTGGCGAATTGCTGTGGATCGAAAACGCCGGCCGGGTCATTGAGGAACGCTTCTTCTTCGCGTTGCATCCAAGCGTGGTGGGCCATGTCCGTAGTGCCATGATGCACCTTCCAGCCGCTGCCGATGGCCAGGTGATACGGAAGAATCTCGCCGTCCACGTAGATGAACCGGTACTTGCGGAAGAAGCCGTCCGCGGACTGGTAGTCGACGTACTGCGTCAGATAAAAATCCGCTGCCGGGTGCCGGGCCAAAAAGCTGGCCAGAGCCGGAGGTTCTTCGATTTTTTCGAAATCGTGTCCGCCGTGCGCGCCGGCCACGCGGACCAGCAATGGCAGCGAAAACTGCTGCGCAAGCTCGTCGCGGTTTGTCGCCGACAGTTGCTCGTTCGGAATAAACTGCACGCGAGGAATACAGCAAAACTGGATGCCGGCGAGCAGCCTGGCGATCGACTCCCGGTCGGTCGTCATGATTTTGTGCGGAGGGTTAATCACCGGCAGGCCGAGCCGCTCGACCAGCGCGTCGGCCACCGGCAGGATCTCGCGTGCTTGGTCGACGTCCGAAATCAGATTCACGACCAGGCTGGCATGCCGCTGAAGCAGTGGGACGTCGTAGTCGGCACCGGCTAGCAGCATGAGAAAGTAACTGTCGTATTCGGCCATTTCCACCAGCGCCTCGGGCGGCGTGTTGGCGGCGCCGGGAGCAAACAGCAGCAGAATGGAAAAACTCGCCGGCTGTTTGGGGGCCGCCACGCGCAGCAGCGGATTGAGTTGCGCAGTGCGCTCAAAATGCTGCCGTGCGGTCGCCGAATTGCCGCGCAGGTGTGCGATGCTGGCCAGCCAGTGATGCGCGTGGGCGTCGCAGGGATTCAGTTGCAATACGTTTCGAAAGCACTTGATCGCGTCGTCGAATTGCTCGAGGGCAAAGAAAACCCTGCCGAATTCCTTGTGTACCAAAGGATTTTCAGGTTGCTCGAGCGCCAGCGGCTGCAAGATCTCCAGGGCCGCGTCAAACTCCTTGCTCAACTTCAGCACATGCGCGAGCTTCAATTGTGCGATCCAATGCTGCGGCTCGAGCGCGACCACCTGGCGGTAGCTCGCGGCCGCGCCGGCTAGTTCTTTCCGAGCCAACAACGCGTTGCCGAGCGCCAGGTGGCGATCCACTTCGTCCGAGCCTGGGGCCAAATCGTTTCTAGCGATGCCGAGACTCATCCGACCGCTCTCCGTTTCGCGCCAATGTGGTTCGCTCGCCCCAATCGTATTTCCCGGCGGCCTGGCGCCGCGACGGTGCGGTAGTTTCTCAGCTTTTCGAAAAACGACCAAGAGTGTTGTGAGGAAGCAGGCAGTGCTAGCTTCGATTGCCGGCACGATCGGAGATCGGCGCAGCGGGAGTCGGATGAAGGCGATATTCTGAGTGCTGCCCGAACGCGCGAGCGATTGCCCCCCGGTTGTCAGAGTTCGAGGTTCCCGTGTCTCCCCCAGCTTCCACCGCGGTCTGGGACCAAGCGGTCGAACACCATGTGGCCGGCCGGCTGCCGCAGGCCGAGGCCCTGTACCGACAACTGCTCGCGCACGATCCGGCCAACGCCGCCGCCCTGCACATGCTGGGGGTCCTCCAATATCAATTGGGCCGCGGCCCGGCTGGGCTGGAATTGGTTGATCGGGCCATCGCCATCGACAACCAGGTGGCGAACTATCACGGCCATCGCGGCTTGATTCTGGCGGCGATCGGAAACCTCGATGCCGCCATTGGCGCCTTTCGTCGGGCTTTGGCAATCGAGCCGCGGATGCCGGATGTTTTGAACAACCTGGCCGGCGCGCTGTGGACCAAAGGTGACATGCCTCAAGCGATCGACGCCTATCGCCAAACGCTGGCAGTGCAGCCGGATCTTACCGACGCTTGGGTCAACCTGGGCTTGGCACTCACCAGCGTCGGCAACTATTGCGAGGCGGTCGATGCCTTCCAGCAGGCAGCGCTGCTGCGGCCGGGGGATGCGGCAGTGGCGCAGCACCTCGCGTCGGCGCACAACAATCATGGCGTCGGGCTGGAACGACAAGGCCATGCCCAGCAGGCAATCGAATCCTTTACCCAGGCAATCTCGCTGAATCGCGACCTGGTCGAGGCGCACTTCAACCTGGGCAGAGCGCTGGCGTGTGTCCATCGGCACGACGAGGCGATCCGTGCCTATCAACAGGCGATTGCCCTGTGGCCGGACATGCCCGACGCACACAACAATTTGGGCATCGCCCTGTTCAGCCGCGGCAGGCTGGACGAGGCCATTGCCAGCTATCGCGAAGAACTGCGACAGCGGCCGGCGCATGCGCTAGCCAGCAATAATCTGGGCACGGCGCTGCGCACGTGCGGCCGAACCAGCGAGGCCGTCGCCGCGTATCGTCGCGCCCTGGAGCTCGCTCCCGGCGATGCCGAGGTCTGGAACAACCTGGGCAGTGTGCTCGATAGCCGCGGCGAGTTGGAGCAGGCGCTAGCGGCGTTCGAGCGAGCGCTCGAGCTTCGTCCGCAGTTTTCGCAGGCCGAAAACAACGTCGGCAACACGCTGAAGAACCTGGCGGATCTAGACGGCGCGCTGGCGGCTTACCAACGGGCGATCGCAGTTCAGCCCGACAATCAGGATGCGCACAGCAATCGCCTGTACACGCTGTACTTTCACCCGGCGTATTCGGCCGAGCGCATTCATCACGAACATCAGCGTTGGAACGCCCAGCACGCGGCGCCGCTGCGCCCGGCCGGCGTACGATTCGAGCACGATCGATCGCCCGAGCGGCGGTTGCGCGTGGGTTATATCGCCGCGACTTTTCGCGATCATTGCCAGTCGTTTTTCACGGTGCCCTTGTGGTCGCATCACGATCACCAGCTAGTGGAAGTGTTTGCCTACAGCGACGCGACGGCGCCCGACGCGATCACCGCCAGGCTCCGCGGCTATTGCGACGTTTGGCGCAACATCGCGGGCCTGGCCGACGAAGCGGTCGCGGACCTGGTCCGGCAGGATCGCATCGACATTCTCGTCGACCTGTCGCTGCACATGGCCCAAAACCGGCTAATGGTTCTGGCGCGCAAGCCGGCTCCGGTGCAGGTCACGTGGCTGGGATATCCGGGAACGACCGGGCTGGAGACCGTCGACTATCGGCTCACCGACCCGTATCTTGATCCGCCCTCGGGAGAAAACGACGCCTTTTATTCCGAGAAGTCGCATCGCTTGCCGCACACGTTTTGGTGCTACGATCCCCTGGCGAGCGAACCGCCGGTGAACGCGCTGCCGGCGATTCGTACCGGGCAGATCACGTTCGGCTGCCTGAACAATTTTTGCAAAATCAGCGACGGAACTTTGCGGCTCTGGGCGCGCGCGATGTGCGCGGTGCCGAACTCGAGGCTCCTGCTGCTGGCGCCGCGCGAGGCTCGCCCGCGCGTGCTGGAAGCCTTGCAATCCGGCGGCGTCGATCCCCAGCGCGTTGAATTTGTGGATCGCGCGCCCCGCGCCCGGTACCTGGCCTACTACCACCGCATCGATCTCGGCCTCGACACGTTTCCCTACAACGGTCACACGACCACACTGGATTCAATGTGGATGGGCGTGCCGGTGATTACGCTCATCGGCGATGCGCCGGCCGGTCGGGCCGGCTGGAGTCAGTTGAACAACCTGGGGCTCGAGCATCTTGCGGCCACCTCCGAGGCCGGTTTCGTGCGGCTGGCCTGCGAGATGGTCGGTAAGATCGACGAGCTGTCGGCCCTGCGTGCCTCGCTGCGCGACCGGCTGATGCACTCGCCGCTTGCAGATGGGGCCGCATTCGCCCGCCACATGGAAGTCGCGTACCGCACGCTGTGGCAGCAGGCTATCAGCCGCTGACGGCGCCGCGGCTGCGTTCGCATCTTCTTTTGCCGCAGATACTTCCGGCTGTGATCGCGATGGGCATGACGGTGTTGTCATAAGCTGCCCCGTCGGGATATCCGATAATTGATAAGACAGAAGGTACGCTTCGGGACGGGGGTTCCAAGAACTCCGGCCGAGGATACAGCATGGTTTGGATTTAATTCGGAGAACCGGTCATGACCAGTAGCATTTCGAGTGTCGGTGCGACCGCCAGTGCGAGTACGCTCTCGCCGCAGCAGATCGCCCAGCAGATCGGTCAGCAAATCATTTCGCAGCAAAGCGGCACCCAACAGGCGAAACACGGCCACGGGCATCATCACGGCGGCGGTGCGCCAAGCCCGGGTGCCTCGTCCGCCAGTTCGGCCAGCGCATCCAACTCGAACTCGAGCGTGGCATCGACCGCCGAAAGTTTGCTCAACGCCAGCGGCGCAACTGACGCGTCCAGCGCGACGGGCACGGCCGGAGAAGGTGTCGACTACACCGCCTGAGCGCGCCGCGCACGTTCATCCAGGCACAGGGGCAAAATTTCCGTGCGCACGTTCCGCTTGATCGCCAT
>DATCFX010000718.1:0-2828 GCA_036509275.1 Pirellulales bacterium
TTCGCTGAGGCTGGCCGCCAGCACGATGGTGCCGCCCTGCTTGACGATCGGCAGCGCTCCGGTCATGCCCTTGACCGCCTGATAAAACGTCGTGTCCAGCGGGTATCCGGCCGCCGAGGTCACGACCACGTCGACCGGCTCGCTCACGTGGTCGGTGACCACCGAGCGCACAAAGGCGACGCCCTCTTCGAAGGCGGCCTCCATGTCGCCGGCCACGAACTTCAGCGGCCGCCGCGCGTCGTCCAGCACGACGTTCACGATAAAATCGCAGCCCGCCCGCCGCGCGATCCAGGTGTTTTCCTCGTGTACCGGGTTCCCCTCCAGGATGCCGCAATCGGCATTGGGGTGTTCGAGGAACTGCGGCCCGTGCCAGACCTTGACCGTCTCCAGCGCCGCGATGCCGGGACAGATCAGCTTGCGGCCGCCGGAAAAGCCGGCCATCAGATGCGGCTCGATCAGTCCCGTGGCCAGCTTGAGATCCGCCTCGATATAGCGGCGATCGATCCAGATCGGCACGCCGCGGGGACTGCTGCCCAGATGGACGTGTTCGTCCAGCCGCTTGCCGTGATGATTCTCAATTCGGTAGCCGGCGGCGATTTCCGGCCCGAGCATCTCGACCAGTTCGGCCCCTGCGTTGGGGCGGTGCAGGCCGGTGGCCACCAGAATCGTGATCTTGTCGCGGGCGATTCCGGCCGCTTCGAGCGTGGCCAGTACGGGGCCCAAGATCAGCTGATTCGGCACCGGCCGCGTAATGTCGCACACCAGGATGCAGGCACTGGTGCGCCCGCGTGCCAGGCTGGCCAAGGGTGGCGTGCCGTTGGGCCGCTCAAGGCACGCCGCCAGCGCGGCGGCCGGATCGGCCAGCGGACGGGCGTCTTTGTACGCCAGCGTCCGCACGACATGCCGCTCGGGCAGGTCGACGACCATGCCCACTTTGCCATATTCGAGTTTGACGCGCATGGCTTGAAACCGGGCAAGAAAGCGATCGGCCGGCAGCAGCGGCTACTTCTTGCCGGCTTCCTTTTTGCCTGCTTCCTTTTTGGGAGCGTCCTTCTTGGGCGCTTCGGCTGCGGCACCCGCTTCGCCCTCTTCCTTCTTCTTTTTCTTCTTCATCGCCAGCTTGATCACGCGGACCTTCGGCAGTCCCAGCGGGCTGCGCCCGTCCTGCCAGCGGTCCGCTTCTTTCAGCTTGACGATCCGTTCATCGCGCGTGAGCACGCTGCGCGACCGCGCCAGTCCGGCGCGAAGCTGCAAACTCTTGTCCATCGTCACGGCAAAAACCCTCCGGCCGGTCCCACTCGGGCAGGCCCTGCGGCCGCCCGGCACTCCAGCTCATAAACCCTAGATTGATAGCAGTTTGAGCCCTGCAATATACGGCCAGCCGCCGGAGCGTTCAAGCCGGGCTGATTACGGAAGTGGGGCCATTACGGGGCGGCTCGAGCCGACAGGGGCCTGCGCGCCGACGGGGGATAAGGGCCGCTACCGCGCCACATGCCGCCCACCTTGTAGCCCGAGCCTTTGTCGCCCACCATCAGGAAGCGGTAGAAGAACATTTCCTCACCGTGCGTGCCATTGAGGTAGATATTCATGGCCCTGTGGCCGGGTAGCGGCTCGAATTCCTTCGCTGCAACCTCGGCCGGTCGCGCGTTGGGATGCACCTTCGCGACCTCGGCGGCAAGCTTGTCGAGCGGGAGCGTTTGCTGCATCTCGGGTGAGAGCAACGCCTCGGCACCGGCATAGTTTGACTGGACGAACGCCAGGTCAGCGAATTTCGCCGCCGACTTCGCTGCGGCCTGCTCGTCGTGCGTAATGACGCTGAAGCGACATGACGCCAGCGAGCAGCAGGCAAAGGCAATGAGTAACGCTGCAAGTCGGACGGGCATTAAAAGCTCCCCGGTGAAGCGCCTCGCGAACAAGCTCGGTTGCTCGCTCGCGTGAAGCGGGCCGGTTGGCATTCTACCCCCTACCCGCCGGCGAATGAAAAACCCCGGCTAACAGGCTTCCTGCTTGCACGAATCTGCTAGCGTCGCTAAGCTAGCGGCCAATCCTGCGGGGCCGGTGGCCGCCAGCCGTCGGGCTGTGAACACGGCGCGACGACTGGTTCCTGCCTTCGCGGGATGAAGTAGTCATCGAAGGATGCACTGGGGGGCAGTGGACAAATTGGGCCGGGCTGCGGTTCTGAACTGCGGCAACTGTGCTGTGGCAACCCGCGGCCGCTTCTCTTTTCCAAGGATGGAAGCCATGCTCATTCTGACGCGCAAGGCGGGCGAGCAGTTGCGGATCGGCGATCAGATCACGGTCACGATCCAGCGCGTCGATCGGAACTCAGTTCGGATCGGAATCGAAGCCCCCGGCGAAGTTCCGATCATGCGGGGTGAACTTCTGGCCCAAATCGCCGACACCGCCCTGGTCGCCGAAGCCGGTTAAGGGCCGCGCTCGTGCCCTATACCATCCGTGATTTGCGGAAACAGTCTCGGGCGCCCTCCCACGCTTCGCGGGCATGCTCCGCACTAGAACCACATGCCCACGCGGCGCGGGCATGGCACCCAGGCTTTGGCGTCCACCCCACTCATCACTCATCACTCTGCACCCATCACCCTGCACTGCACCCATCACACTGCACTGCTTTACCGTCCGCCCGATAGCCCGCTGAGGCCGGAAAGTGCGTCTTGCATGCCGCGCCGGGGCCGGGGAGCGACTGCGTGCGAGCGGCCCGGGTGCGTGAGGCCGGAAAACCAGAGACTGAAAGCTGACGGCTTGGCCTCGTACTCGATCGAGGCCACCGTGCTCATGCTGAGGGCCGAGCCGCCGCCCAGTTGGGCCTGCGC
>DATCFX010000719.1:0-2427 GCA_036509275.1 Pirellulales bacterium
CACATACCGACCGACGAAACGAACCCTAGAAAGACGACGGCGCATGAGCGAAGGCGTGTTCAGCCCCGGCCTGGAAGGCATCATCGCCGGCGAGACGCAGGTCAGCACGATCGAAGGCAGCCTGCAATACCGCGGCTACACGATCGAGGACCTGGCCGAGCACTCGACGTTCGAGGAAGTGGCCTACCTGCTGGTCCATGGTGAGTTGCCGAAAGCCGACGAGTTACAAGGCTTCCAGAAGCGGTTGCACGAGGCGTCGCATGTGCCTGGCCCGATCATCGCCGCCCTGCGCACGATCCCGCCCGAGGCGCCGATGATGGACGTGATCCGTTCCGGCGCCAGCTTGCTGGCCCATTGGGATCCGGACGTGAGCGACAATTCGCGCGAGGCGAACATCCGCAAGGCCGAACGGTTGTTGGCCCAGTTGCCCACGGTGCTGGCCGCGCGCAAGCGGCTGCTGGAGGGCAAAGAGCCGGTATCGCCCAGCGATCAGCCAGGCCTGGCCGGCAATTTTCTGTGGATGCTGCGCCGCCGCCCGCCCACGCCGCGAGCTGAAAAGGCCCTGGACGTCTCGCTGATTCTTTACGCCGAGCACGAATTCAACGCCTCGACGTTCACGGCTCGCGTGGTCACCTCGACGCTGGCCGACTTGCACTCGGCCATCACTGCGGCCATCGGGGCGCTCAAAGGCCCGCTGCACGGCGGCGCCAACGAACGGGTCATGGAAGTGTTGGCAGAAGTCGGCACGGCCGACAAGGCCGAGGCCTGGGTCCGCCAGGCCCTGGCCAACAAAGTGCGGATCATGGGCTTTGGCCATCGCGTGTACAAGACCGGCGACCCGCGGGCCGTGTACCTCAAAAAGCTGTGCGGCGAGCTGGCCACCGAAACCGGCCACGAAGACATGGAGCGCATGGCCGAGGTCATCGAGACGATGGTCGTCAGCGAAAAGCACCTGCCGCCGAACCTGGATTGGCCCAGTGCGCGGCTGTATCGCTATTTGGACCTGCCGGTCGAGCTGTACACGCCGCTGTTCGTCGTCAGCCGCGTGGCCGGCTGGAGCGCTCACGTCATCGAGCAGCTTGCCAACAACCGGCTGATCCGGCCCCGCTCGCGCTATACCGGTCCGGCGCAGCGACCTTGGCTGCCCATCGAGCAGCGCTAAGATCCGTCGTTGCAGGCGGTGCCAGCATTTCAGCGTTTCGCCCGCGGCAGACTGGCGTTGACGCCTCGGCTGGGATCAATCAACTTGCTGCGTTCGCAGGGCCGCACAAGCCGGCTGGCCAGCGGCATCCACTCGCTGTTGCCGCGCCGCACGGCCCGCTGCACCCCTGCACCGGCGGAGGAACACGCAATGCCCTCGACGGCCTCGAAGCGCGCGATTCCGAACATCGCTTGGGGCGTTGCGCTGCTGCCGTTCCTTTGCGTCCCGCTCGTCAGTCTCGTCGCCTGGCATTGCCGCGACACGCGCATTCCCAACGACGATGCCGGACAATACACGCAAACGGCGGCCGACATCTACCGGCCTTTGTCCGACGGCAAACCGCTGAAGTTCATCAAGAACATGTACCTCAAGCGGGGCTTTCGCCCGGTCTCGCTGCCGTGCTTCGCGGCGCTGTGCCTCCCGCTGGCCGGCGGCGATTTGAAAACGGCGACCGGGCTGGCGCTGTGCGGTTTTTACTTGCTGCTGTACGTGTATAGCTTCAGGCTTCTCAGGCTGTTCACCAGCTTCAGCGCCGCTGCATGTGGCGCTGCCATCGCGAGCACGCTGCCGTGGATCTTGCAATACTCGTCGGTGTTTTTCGCCGACGTGCCGATGGTGGCGGCAATGGTCGCGGCGCTCTACCATGCGCAGCGCTGCGAAACGTGGACCTCGCTACCGCACAGCGCCGCGCTGGGAGTCGCCTTGGCGCTGGCGATTTCGCTGCGGCCCATCGAACCGCTGCCTGCGGCCGCCACCCTGCTGGCCTTCTTGCTCGTCGCCGGCTGGAGTAGCAAGCGCATCGGGCTGGCCGATCTGCGGCTGGCCTCCATTCCGGCCGCCAGCCTGCTGATTCTGCTATTGCTGTGCGTATTCTCGGTGCTGCGATCGAAGGAATTAGCTGCCGGGCTGTTCTGTCCCGCCTTGGTGCTTTACGGCCGAGCGATCGCCCGCAACCGATCGCCGCTCAACCGCTGCTTCGCGGCCACGGTCATGGCCTTGCTGGGCGGAGTCGGGCTGTGGTACCTGCCTGGCGCCAGGCAAACGTGGAACTGGATTTGGTCGTGCAGTTTTGGCGAATTGAATCAGCGCTACAAGGGCGTGGGCGAACTCGGCTTTGACAACGCGCTGTACACGATTGGCACGGCTCTCGGCGGCATCCAACTCGCCGTGCTCGCGGCGCTGGCCGGCGCCGCCCTGGCAGCTTCGCTCTGGTCCGGCCGGTCTGC
>DATCFX010000720.1:0-1588 GCA_036509275.1 Pirellulales bacterium
TTGCTCGTGGCCGGGCCGCTACCGGCCGCGGCGCTCGTGCGTCTGACAGCCTTGGCTGGCGACGGCCCGCGCGCCGAGGCGGTGCCCCGAGTCGTCCACGCCATTGCCACGCTGCCCGAATTCCAGCTCGCCTAAAGTAAAGAAGGACCCGACTCATGCTTCCCTCGCGACGGCGGTTTTTGCAAGCCACGTTGGGCTCCTCGACGCTCGTGAGTTGCGGCCTGAGCGTTCCGCAGTTTCTGGCCCGCAGTGCCCGGGCGGCCGAGGTTCACGCCACTGGCAGCCAGGGCGGCAGCCGGGACAACGTGCTGGTGGTCGTGCAACTCTCTGGCGGCAACGACGGTTTGAACACCGTGATTCCGTTTGCCGACGACGGTTACGGCCGCAACCGCTTTGCGCTGCGCGTGCCTACCGCGCAAGTGCTGAAGGTCGACGATCACGTCGCCTTGCACCCGCAACTCAAGGGGCTGCGCAAGCTGATCGATGAGCAGCGGCTGGCGATTGTGCAAGGCGTCGGCTATCCGAACCCCGACCGCTCGCATTTTCGTTCGATGGACATCTGGAATTCGGCCCAGCGCGACGTGGAGCACCCGCGCGACGGCTGGCTGGGGCGCACGCTGGAACACGACGGGCACCAGGTGGGGTTCGACGTGCCGGCCTTGCACTTGGGCTCCGAAAAGCTGCCGCTGGCCCTGGCCAGCCGCCAACTGGCGGTGCCCAGCGTCGAATCGATGGACAGCTTTCGGCTGCGCACGAGCGACGGCTCGGTGCCGCTATCGACCTTGAAGTCGCTGGCCGAGATTCGGCGGCCCGACGCTTCGCCGCTGCTGGATTTTTTGTGCCGCAGCACGCTCAATGCCTACGCGGCCAGCCAGCAAGTGCAGCAAGCCCTGGTCGAGGGCCAGACCGCGACGCCGTACCCGGCCGCCTTTGCGCTGGCCCAAAAGCTGAAAACGATCGCGCAGCTCATCGATGCCGGCTTGGGAACGCGGATTTATTACGTTTCGCTGGCGGGCTTTGATACGCATGCCAACCAGGCCCAGACGCACGGCAACCTGCTCCGCGAGCTGAGCGAATCGCTGGCGGCGTTTGTTGCCGACCTGGCCGGCCGCGGCCACTTGGACCGCGTGCTGGTGCTGAGCTTTTCGGAGTTCGGCCGCCGCGTCCACGAAAACGCCAGCCAGGGCACCGATCACGGCACGGCGGCGCCCGTCTTCCTGGCAGGCGGCAAAGTCCGGGCCGGCCTGATCGGCAAGCATCCCAGCCTCGGCGATCTGGACCAAGGCGACCTGAAGTTCCACACCGACTTCCGCTCGGTCTACGCCGCCATTCTCGACCAGTGGCTCGGCTGCCCCAGCCCCACCGTGCTCGGCCGCAAGTATCCGCCGACACGCGTCCTGCAGGGCTAACTCGCAACGGGCTGGCACGCCGGCGAGATCCGTGGCGAGCGGGACGGCGCGAGCCTCCCGGTAACTTGCCGCTACGAGCCAGCGGTGGACTGAACCGAATCCCGGCTCGCGCCGGCCGGCTGCGACGGAAGCGGCGCGTGTTGGCGGCGGCAAATCACCGGCAAGCTTGCGCTTGCCGC
>DATCFX010000721.1:0-4826 GCA_036509275.1 Pirellulales bacterium
TGCTCGTTTATCCACTTCTTCGGCACGGTGCCACTCATGCCGCTCAAGCTGATCGCGCAACCGAAGCAACAGTGGGTTTGCAGCGACCAGATCTTTCCGGCCTCGAACCGTCCCTGGCTGCGGCAGCACCCGATCGCCCGATCGACCGTCGTGCGGGGCCAGTCTGGCGTGCTGACGGCCATCTTCCTGATGCCTTGAAGGATCGATTTCGCTAGCTCGCCGCATCTGCCGCGGCGCTCAGTTCTGCGATCCCGGCAGGCGCTGCTGCACGTCGATGTGGAAGGTGCGGCGCAAAAAGCGGTATAGCCGCTGGGCCAGGCACGCCGGCTCGACGTCGATCCTCGCCCGCCCGGCCGTGTCCACCGTCAGCGGCCAGCCGTCCCGGTCGAACTCGTCGAGTGCGACACGGGCTTGATACGAAGTTTCTCGCGGACGGGCCACGCCCTCGGCATCGACCCGCGACGACAACTCGCCCCGCACGGCCAGCGCGGTCGGCGCGACTGCCAGATCCAGCTCCGAGACTTCGGCGATCGTGCCGCTGACCGTGCGGTCGGGGGCGGCCCCGAGCCACAGCCGCACGCGCTGCCCCACGCGCACCGACCCAATCTCCCCCTCGTCGACGATTACGGTTCCTTCCAGCCGGGCCGGATCGCCAACCAGGCACACCAGCGTGCCGCTGGCAAGCCACGCCCGGCGGTTGGCCTCGTCCAACGGACTGCCCGCCCAGGTGGCCAACTGCGTGCGCGATTCGTGCCGAGCGCGGGCCGGCGGCGGCAGCACCGTGCCGTCGACGGGCGCCGTGAGAACCAGCCGCTGGGCATCGGCCAGACGCTGCCGCAGCCGCTCGTCGACGTCGGCCAATGCCTCTTCGGCCGTTGGCAGCAGCGCGGCTGCCTGCGCATCGCGAATGCTCTGCCGGCGCAGGTTGTCGCGGTGCAGACGCTGACGATTACGCTCGCCGCGCAGCTTGTCGATGTCCAGCGACACGTCCAAATTCTCCAGCCGCGCCAACGTCTGGCCGGCGCGGACACGCGTGCCCGGCGACACGCTTTCTTGGATCGCACCGGGCACGGTCACATAGATGCGCCGGGCTGCGGCCCAATCGAGCGTCACCGGCACGCGCAGCGCTCGCGGCAACGGCACCAACAACAAGGCGGCGACCGCCGCCAGGGTCAGCCCACCGCGGATCATCAACTGCCGCGACGGGCGCCGCCGGCGGATGGTGGGGCGGCGCAGCTCAGCGGCCAGCATCACGAGCGGCCCCAGCAGCGTGCTGAAAAACACCAAGCCGATGGCGCCGGAGATCAATTCCATGTGCAGCGGCTTGAGAGCCAAGTGAATGAGCCAGAGAAAGGTCAACACGACCAGCCAGCGATAAACGCCCGAGCCAGCGGCATACGCCGCCAGCCACACCTGGTGCCGGTCGAATCGGCCGCCGGCCGATAGGGGTTTTCCCAAGAACCACGAGGCGGCCAGGCTGCGCAAGGCATCGCTGGCGCGCTGGCCGAGATTCGGTATCGCTACCAGGTCCGACAGGATGTAGTAGCCATCGTAACGCAGCAGTGGATTGCCGTTGAATACCACCGTGCTGACCGAGCCGACGAGCATTACGTTCAGCGCGATGGAGTGCAGCCAGCCCGGCTCGCTGAAATACCAGAGCAACGCGCATAGCGCGGCCACCATGCATTCGACATACATCCCGGCGGCGCTGATGGCGATGCGCTGCCAACGGGCCGGCAGCGTCCAGGCGTCCGAGACGTTGCAGTACAGGCAGGGAGCAAAGACCAGCAGCATCAAGCCCAACTCGTGGCATTCGGCGCCGAAATGTTTGCAACTGAGCGCGTGCCCCAACTCGTGCAAGACCTTGAGCGCCGAGACCACGATCGCCAGCCAGAACAGGTTGCGCGGAGTGCAAAACGCCGGAAAATCCGCCAGGCTCGACCAGAGCTGATCGCCGTGCAGCAGCACGGTCGCCAGGGCCAGCAGCATCAGGATCATCGAAAGTGCAACTGCCGCGGGCGAAAACGCCCAGCGCAAATAGCCGTGCAGCCAGCCCAGCCAGCGGTCGGGATCGACGCCGCGGAAGCGCACCGCCAAGGGATTGGCCAGCACCGACCAGAATTGCTGCCGCCGCTGGCTCCGGCGCCGCGCGCCCAGCGCCTCGGCCTGGCCCGGCCGATCCGAGAGCACCAATCCCTGCTGGTGCAGCGCGGCCAAAAAATGTTCGAGCCTGGGCAGGCTGATGACTTGCGGCGAAAAGGCCTGCGCGAAGCGGCCGCGAATCTCTTCGAGGCTCGTGCGGCCGTTGAGGCAGCCGAGGATAAAATGTTCTTCCTCGCCCAGTTGGTAATAGCGCAGCGAAATGGGGTCTTTCACGCCCCACATGCGCGTGCCGGCCATGTCCAAGCGATACACGCTCAGCTCGGGCCGGACGCGCAAAGGCAACGTCCGTTGGGCCGCCGGCAGCACGCGCGCGTCGGACACGGCTCAGCGCTCCCCGCCCCGGCCCGCGCCGCCGGTGCCCTGAATGGTCATCGTGGCCTGGTTGCCCGGCCGCAACTCGAAGCCCGTGTTTTCGATTTCGGCCCACACCCGGACCTGGCCGTTCACCGCGTTGATTTCCGGACTGACGAAGACCAGTTTGCCCGGAAACCTGGTGCCCGGCCGGCCCGGCAGGTCGACGGTGAGCAGGACCGGCCGGCCTGTCAGACTCTCGCCCAGTTCGCGTGCCGGGACGAACCCTTCGGCCCGCAGCCGGTCCAGGCGCACGATGCGCATCACCGGCTGCCCCGGTTCGACCCATTCACCGCGGTGGCGTTTGAGTTGCACGACCATGCCGGCAATCGGCGCCGTGATGCGGCACTGCTGGAGCTTGTAGGCGGCGGCTGCCAGTTCGTTTTCTTTCATCTGGCTGTTGACGGCGGCCACGGCCAGGTTCTTTTCGGCCTGTTCGACTTCCAGTTCCCCGCCCGTGACGTTGAGCCGCAAGGTATCCAACTCCGATTCGGAGATGCTCTTGCGATACTTTTCGATCGACTCGTTGGCCCGTCGCAGCTCGGCCCGGGCCACGTCCAGGCTCTTGGCGGCGAAGCGGACCTTAAGATCGTTCTTGGCGTCCATCTGGGCCACGTTCAACTCGAGCTGCGCGCGCTCCTTCCGCAAGCGGGCTTCGACCTCTTCCAGGTCGACGAGCAACTCGCCGGGCTTGACCGTCTGCCCCTCGCGCACGGCGATCGTGGCCAGTACGCCGGCCTCGCGCGCCGGCACGTCCACCTCCTCGATCAGCGTCAGCAAGACCGACTGCACCTGCACGTCGGCCGCCAGCGACGCGTGCGGTAAGCACAATGCCAGGGCCGCGGCCATACTGATGGAAAAACACACACGCATTTTTTCACCGTGATTTCACCGCGACCCCACTTTTTGCGTTTGGAGAAGCGAGGTGAGGGGGTTGGAACGGAAGTTTTTTCTCGGTCGATCCTGAACAACTGATTAAGGCTCGACCGAAAAATAACTTCCGTTTTTTCCGGCCCTCTCCCGCAAGGGGAGAGGGGTCGTGGAGAAGTTATTTTTCGGTCGATCCTAACTCGGGGGGCGCAACGCCGGAGCGAGGGCCGTACAGGCCGGTCCGTTGAGCGGCGCGTTCCCGGCGAGCGGCTGGCATCACGCTTGCTTTCGCCGCCCGGATTGCGGCTTCGTGGTCTTGCGGTCCAAAAAAACGTCGAGATCAACAGACTTGACACCCTGCAGGCCAAGCGCATGAGTGCGAGCTTCAGCCACCGTGCCAGTACACGGCTCGGCCAAAACTTCTTCGGCCAGCCTGATTTGTTGTTGCTCAGTCGCCGCAGCTTGCTCTTTGCAGCGCAACTGCCATTTCGAGTAGCGGCCAAACACTTTTGCGAGTTCGGCTCGTAGTGCATCGAGTCGCTTGCTCATGGCTGACTCCTGTTGGTAATCGAAAAGCGCCTTCCAGGCAGCCCTGCGCCCGGTTTGCCCGTTCCGGGCCGAGGATTGCCGACGTCGTCTGCCCGGTCGAGCGGGTCCATCATCGCTGGCTCGGCACGCGGTCCGTACCTCATTTGAGTATACCACGGCTCCTGGCGAAGCCGTGGCTCTGCCGTGTCGCCTTCGGGCTTCACTTCCGTATAATCGTGCGGACCTGCTGGCGTGTGCCCCTTGTGAAAGAGGATAAATGCCTGCGGATTACTGGGAACCTTTACCAGCGTGCCCCATTGCGTGTGCTCGAACGGGCCAACTCCCAGTTCATCGGTCGGGTTGAACAGGATCTCCTGAAGGTTGCCGATGAACTCGTCCTCGGTCATCTGTCCAATCGGGCTTACAATCAGGCTGTTTTCTTTGTTCACGGTTAACAGCCCCCGTTCGTCCGCCTCTTGGCCTGCGCCGATGGCCGGATAATGGCATAGCCCGCGTCGCCGAAGATTCGCGGCCAATTTGCGGTTCGCCTTGTCGTTGAATTGCTGCCGCTCAACGTCGGGATAGAGTTGTCCGGACAAGGGGTCGAGCAGGGTCCCGCGCCAGGCCGTCATCACGGCGACAGGTTTCTCAACGGCTTGAGCCGCATATTTCGCCATCGTGTGTTGAAACGAGCGTCTGCCGGCCATCTCATTGATTCTAGCCGTCGGACGTTTCCGCTCGGCGGCGTATCGATTTCTTCAAAGCGTGAAAGTGCGATGGTTCCGCCAAATATGACGCGCGAGACTAAAACCACAGCCGCGCGCGGATCGCGTCCAGCAGACCGTGAAACCAGACGTAGCCCAGCGACCGGCGGCCGCCATCGATGTGCGCGATGATCGTGGCTCCGGGCCGCC
>DATCFX010000722.1:0-1253 GCA_036509275.1 Pirellulales bacterium
GTGAACAACTCGCACGCCGAGGCGGTGTACACCAGCCTGACCGGACACGACCGCGGTGATGCGGCAAGGCTCGTGGGCACCAGCCCGCAGGATTATCCGTCGCCGGGTGCCACGCTCTCGTTCTTTCGCCCGGCGGCGGCCGACCGCGTGCCGCACGTTGTGCTGCCGTACATGACCAAGGAGGGGCGCACGGGGCCGCCGCAGCCGGGTTTTTTTGGCGGGTTGCTGGGGCACGCCTACGACCCGTTGTTCATTCTCAAAAACCCTGACGAACCCGACTTCCGCGTGCCGGAGTTGACGCTCGCGTCGGATGTTTCGCAGGGGCGGCTCTCGGATCGGCGCCGCTTGCTGGAAAACGTGGATCGCTGGTTCGCGGGCCCGGCGGGCGAACAATCTTTGCACGCGATGGACGAGTTTCAGCGCTCGGCGCTCAACCTGCTGACCTCATCGGCTGCCCGCCAGGCGCTAGCCATCGACCAGGAATCGCCGGCCACGCGCGCCGCTTACGGCCGCAACATTTACGGCCAAAGCGTGCTGCTGGCCCGACGGATGATCGAAGCCGGCACGCGCGCCGTCACCGTTTCGTGGGCGCCGGATGCCAACGCCACGTGGGACACGCACGGCGGCAATTTCGTCAAGCTCCGCGACACGCTGCTGCCGCAATTCGACCAGGCCTGCTCGGCCTTGCTGGCCGATCTGCACGAGCGCGGGCTACTGGAGCGGACCCTCGTCGCGGTGCTAGGCGATTTCGGCCGATCGCCGAAGGTCAACGCCGCGGCCGGCCGCGATCATTGGAACTATTGCTACAGCGTGCTGGTGGCGGGCGGAGGTTTCAAACGCGGCTACGTACACGGCGCCAGCGATCGCAGCGGCGCTTTTCCAGCCCGTGATGCGCTGACTCCGTCCGATCTTTTGGCTACGCTGTACCAGCAATTGGGAATCCCGCCGGACACGCTGTTGCACGACCAACTCGGCCGGCCGCATCGCCTGGTGCCGGCGGGCAATCCCCAACCTGCACTGGCGACTTAAACCGCCGCGGTCACGGCCGCTGAAAGGTGATTCATGCTTCGGATCGTGCTTCGGTCGATGCTTCGTAACCGACGGCTCTGGGCCTGGGCCCTGTTGTGCCCGATGACGCTTTGTTTCGCAGCGGACAGGAAATATCGACTGCCGGCCGGCGTGCAGGCCAAGTGTCTGACGCAGCTTCGCACGGCGCTGGTGGGTGCGGAGTTCTGGCCGGCCATGCACGCGGC
>DATCFX010000723.1:0-2149 GCA_036509275.1 Pirellulales bacterium
AACCGCATCGGGCAAGATCGGTTTTGCCATCGCCTGTCTCCGGTCGTCGTTCTACCGTTCCAAGTGAGGGATGCACGACATTTTGTCGCCGCTCTGCAAGGGGGATGGCTGCGCGCTAATTTGTTATATCGTTCC
This sequence comes from Pirellulales bacterium, assembly GCA_036509275.1. Classification (GTDB taxonomy): domain Bacteria; phylum Planctomycetota; class Planctomycetia; order Pirellulales; family PNKZ01; genus DATATB01. Next base: position 136 of record DATCFX010000723.1, read on the forward strand.
GCAAGCAGGAATGCAGCTCAGAAAAAAATGGATTTTTTGTCCACTTCGCAGCTTTAACAAATTGGCTCGATGCGAAATTCTGTCGCAGTTGGGCCGCCCGACGTTTTGAACCCCTGGTCGGGCCAATAATCCCCATATTTTCTGCTGTTTCATGCATGTTGTTAGCGTTCGTCCAGCGCCGCCGTTCAAGCTGTCCCGGCGCGACTGCTGGCGATGCACGGTATTCTGTTAGAATACGGGGTTGGAAGCCGAATTTAAACGGAAAATGCGTGTTTCGCTAAAAATTTTTTCGCGGCATTGTTTTACAAACTGGTCGTTTCCCCCTGCATCGGGGGCAACTGCGACATTTTTGCGCGGTTGAGAGAATCTGGCCGAATCCGCCGACTTCCAGGTGTCCGAGGCGATTCGTCGATGGCCGGCTCAGTGGGCGATCCTCGCAATTGTGTTAATAACAAAATAGAGTTCCGGCACCTCCTGCCCCGGCTGCATCAGGTGGATTCGCTGGGAATTGCCGTCGGCGCACGTAAAGTAGAGATTGCCGGTCGCTTCTCGGAACAAGTGCCAAAGGCAAACCGCAACGCGCGGTGTCGAGTTATGGATCGTCCGTCTTGCTGCGAACGAACCTATACGTTTCGTCTTACGGAGGCGCCCGGCCAGCGCGATTCCGCCTGGCGTCGTCGCTTGTGGATGACGCACGAGGCCGTGAATGTCGGCAGCCGGCTGTTCGGCGATTGGCTGTTGACGCTCCGCGGCGGGCTCTGCCACACGTTGGCAGAAACGACCAAGGGCCGCGGCCGCAACCATGATGACGCAAAGCAGGCCCGTGGCCGCCGCGTGCTGCTGGCCTTGTCGTGGTTATCGGTCGAATCGCGGCGCGGCGCCCCGCTCGAGTACGCGGTGGCCACCACGCCATCTCAAACGCCGCGTACGCTGGCTGCTTTAGCGGATATTTTGGAGAAGCGGGGCTTGGCTTCGACGGCCATCGAGCAATGGTTGCAGGACTGCCGCACGGCGCTGGAAGGCCAGATCCGCGAAGATGCCGTGTGGATCAATCGCAGTGCCGTCTTCGACGCCCTGGCCGCCGGGCAAAACCAGGCCGCGGCCCGGTCCGATTGCCAGCAAGCGGTGTGGAGCCTGTTTACCGACCAATACCTGGTGCTGCCGGCGGAGGCGGGCTCGGCGTCGCCGGCCGGCGGTGGATCGGCGGCGGCCGGCGCATCTCCGCTGTTGGCCAGCAGTTCGGGCGCCGGCCAGCGCACGCGGCATTTATTCTCGCATCTATTCGGCAGCTCGGCCACCTTTGGCACGCAAGCCAACAAACTGCGCTTGCGCGCCTTTTGGAAGGCGCATCTGGCGGCCGAGATCGCCCGATCGGGAATGCCGTTGGACGAAGTGGCCAAGCGCGGCCGCAAGCAGTTGGACGACGTGCAGCGTTCGCCCAGCGAATTTCATCGCGAGATGTTCGCCAAGGCGGCGACCCGCCTGGCACAGGTCGTCACGAAGATCAAGCGGCAGGAAGCTCGGCGGCTGCGCTGGGTCGGAGCCGACCACCGGCTGCAGCAGTTGGAAATCGATTTTCCGGTGGCCATCGCCTGCTACGAACAATACTGTAAGTCGAACCCCTCGCAGCCGATCGGCACCGAATCGCTGTTCAGTTGCCGCCAATGGTTGCTGGCGAGCGGCAACGCCCGGCCGATCATGGCCCAAAAAAGCTTAGCCGCGGCGCCCGTGCTCGGCGCTGGGGAAGCCGAAGTGCCGGCCACCGCCACTGTCGATGCGGGCGACGAAGCGCTGCGGTTTGCGGCCTTTAGCGGCTTCTGGTTCAGCGGCGATCGCGCCAGCCGGGAGAAGCTCAAGACGTATGCCGAGGGCACGGCGGCCCGGGCGGGAGTCGCCATTCTAAAGGCGGTGTCTTACCGGCATCCTGACCCGTATTTCAGCCCGGTTTTCTGCCAATATGGAGTTTCCCGGCCGCAGATCGAGTTCTCGCGCTTGAGCAGTGACGCCGACTCGA
>DATCFX010000724.1:0-5045 GCA_036509275.1 Pirellulales bacterium
CGACGGCCAGACCTTCGCCGCAACGCACGAGTGCATTCGCGAGCAAAAGCTGAGCTTCGGCCTCGGCGGCGACTCCGGTGGTCCGCAGGGCGAGCAAGCCGGCGCGCTAGAATTTCGGAAGCTGGAAATCACCAGCCTGCCCTGAACCGCGCCCGATGGATGGGAGCCGCTGGCCAGCTAGGCGGCGCCGCGCAGCGCTCGCCGATGCGCGTCGGCCAATTCGATGCGATAGGCGCCCGAGTTCCACTGCGGCGGCCGGCCGAGCACGAAATACTCAATCGCCAAGAGCAACTGACAGATCACGAGCCGAGTCTTCTTGCTCCGGGTCTCGCTCAGCGAGCGGAAATCGATCCCCTCGGCCAACACCGCCCGGTGCTCGGCGTAATCGGCCGATCGGCAGAAACGCTCGAACACGGCCGGCAACTGCTCGAGGGCCGGGGTGTTGAAAAGGTTGGTCGTGCCGGTCTTGCCCCATTTCTTGCGGCGGGCGATCTCGGCCGGCAGCCGGTCGTGCATCGCCCGGGCCAGGCAGATTTTTTCGCCCCGCGGCGGCCGGCGCCCCACCAGCGCCCGCCATCCGCGGCGTAAGTCGAGCTTGGCCGGGTCGGGCGTCACCGCCGCGGCCGCCAGAACGTCGTCGCACAGAAAAGGGACGCGGCCTTCGATCCCGTGCCGCATCAGCATCCGATCGACCCGGTGCAGTTGCGAACCGGTCAATTGGAACCGCCTGTCGAAATGCAGGAACTGCTCCAGCCGCGAGCCGCGGGCCTCGGCCAGCGTCTGAGCGAAAATCTCACGTTGCTCCGCCACCCGGCCTTCGAGCTTCCGCCGCCAGGACGCGCTCAGGTAAGCCCGCGCGGATTTGAGGCTCGAGCGCTGGGCCGTGTAGAGGGCGAATAGCTCGGCTACATCGCCGCATCCCTTGCCCTCGGCGGCCAGCCGGTGCCAGGGATAGCCGGCAAACAGCTCGTCGGCACCCTCGCCCAGCAGCACCACCTTGTAGCCTTCCTGCCGCAGAGCCTTGCCGACGAAAAAACTATTGAGAAAGGCCGGGTTGGGAATTGGCTCTTCGAGAAACCACATCGCTTCGCGCAGCAGGTGCTCCAGATCGAGCACCGCCGTCGACACGATCCGATGCGACAGCCCCAGCGCCGCGGTCAACTGCCGGGCGTACTTCACCTCGAAGTCGGTCTCGGCATCGAACGTGTTCGTATAGGCCACGGCCCGGCAGCCCAGGTCGGCAGCCAAGGTCGCCACAATGCTCGAATCGATGCCGCCGGAAAGCGCTACGGCCACCGGCACATCCGAGATCAGATGCGCGGACACGGATGCTTCGAGGCTCGATCGCAGCCCCGCGGCCGTGGCCTGGGCCTTGGTTCCCACCGGACGCAGGGTCTTCGCCGCGCGCTTGGTAACGTGCAAGGCGCCGCCGGCATCGACGGCGAACGTCCAGAACTCGCCCGGCGGCACTTGTTCGACACCATCCAGCGGACTCTTGCAACTCACGGCAAAGCCCAACGAAAACAGATCGAGCAAGCCCGAGGCATCGAGCACCCGGTTCGACCGGGCACCCAGCGCCTTGATCTCCGAAGCGAAGCCGACTTGCTCGCCGCGCCGCTCGACGTACAGCGGCTTGATGCCGAACAGATCGCGTGCCAACGACAACGTGCCGCGGGATTTGTCGAAGATGCCGATGGCGTACATGCCCACGAGCCGGGCGAACAGCGCGTCGCCCCAATGTTCGAAGCCCCGCGCGATGACCTCGGTATCGCCGGCCGTGGCAAACGCCACTCCCGCCGCGACAAGCTCGGCCTTGAGCTCGCGAAAATTGTAGATCTCGCCGTTGAAAACGGTCACGCTGCGGGACGTGACGAGCGGCTGATCGTTGCCGGAGGTGAGATCAATAATGCTCAGCCGCGTATGGCCCAGCAGCAGCCGATCGGCGGCCGACGCGAACACACCGGTTTGATCCGGGCCGCGATGCGCGAGTTGCTCGACGGAGGCCGGAAACCCGGCCGCCGCTGCGTCGAAGTCGCGCGGATTAAAAACACCGGCAATACCACACATCCCGCGCAGACCCCGAGCCGTGAGGATCGACCGAAAAATAACTTCTCCACGACCCCTCTCCCCTTGCGGGAGAGGGCGGGGTGAGGGCCGGAAAAAACGGAAGTTATTTTTCGGTCGAGCCTGAAGGAATAGCCGCCCGGCCGCCAACGGGCAAAAAGGTTTGGGGAAGATCGGCAAAAATCACAAACTTGTCAAGCTCGCTTTCACCCGAACCAGCGCGGTCGCCTGTCACGCTTGCCGCCCGTTTCCGTCCGGTGCATTCACCCTCATTCAAAACGGCCCGCTAGCGGCAAGGTCTGCGCAGCTTGGCGCGCCGGTCCGGAATCTGGGCCGTTTATTCTGATTGATACGCTTCGAACTCCTGTAACGGAGTTTCGGTTCATGAGGACCGACCCTAGGTAAGCAATCACACAACAAGCCCGGTTCGCCGTCGCGCCTCGAGATGCAACCTGTCAGGCCACTTCTTACTGGGGCTGCCGCTTCATGGCTCGACTGATTTTGCCATGCCGACGCTGGGTGTCCGGGGTCACCGACTACAGCGGCGGTGGCGGCGGCGGCTTGCACGGAAACGGCGGAAGCGTGACGGCTGGGGACGACTCCGGAAGCGGCGGCGGCGGTGAACTCGGAAACGGCGGCGCGGGAGCACAAGTTCCCATTTCCCAGGGCGGCGGCGGGGGTGGCGGCACGACTGCCAATGGAGCACCCGGCGGCAGCAACACGGGCGGGGCAGGCGGCGGCGCGCAGGGAGGCGCCGGCGGGTCGGCTAGTTTTATTGTTGGAAATCCAGGTTCCAGCGGCAGCGCGGGTGGCGGTGGCGGCGGCTCGGGATTTGCCTCTAGCGGTGGCAACGGCGGTTTGTTCGGCGGCGGCGGTGGCGGCAATGTTGGCGGAAATGGCGGCCGGTTCGGCGGCGGCGGTGGTGGCGGCAGCTATGGCACCGGCAACGGGACCGCTGGCAACGGCGGGTTTGGCGGCGGCGGTGGCAATACCAACGGCTCCAATCCCGTCAGCGGTGGCAACGGCGGCAACGGCGGCTTCGGCGGCGGTGGCGGCGGCGGATACAATCCAGGCTCCGGCGGTTTTGGCGGCGGCGCGGGCAGTACTTCGGGCGGCGGCGGCGGCGCGGCATTCGGTGGCGCGATTTTCGTCGCCCAGGGCGGCGCCGTCACCGTCGTCGATGGCACTAGCTTTTCAGGCAATACGGTCACGGCAGGCAGCGGCGGCACAGGCGTTGGCAATGGCTCGGCCGATGGCAACGACATCTATCTGATGCGCGGCGTGGCGACCACGTTCGACATCAGCTTGGGTCAAACGCTCACCTTCGCACCGGCGATCGGCAACGAAGACGGCACCTCCAACGCCGGCGTGACGATCGACAAGACCGGCGCCGGCACGCTGGTGCTCACCGGCAACAGCGCGCTCTCCGGAGCCGCGACCATCGATGCCGGCATCCTGGCCGTCAACGGCACGCTGGGCGGCACGATGACCGTTAATAGCGGCGGCACGCTGATGGGCACCGGCGCCGTCGGCGCCACGACCGTCAACTCCGGCGGCACAATCTATCCCGGCACCGTCGGCGCGCCGCTGACGATCAACGGCAACTTCACGCACGCAAGCCACCGGCAGTACCTACTCGGCCGAAGTAAACCCCACGGGCAGCGACAAGCTCATCGTCAACGGCTCGGCGCACATCACGAGCGGCGCGACATTCAACGTCGTGCTCGATCCAGGCGCCTACACGGCCGGCACGCACTACACGATCCTCACCGCCAGCAGCGGCTTGACCGGCACGTACTCGACGACAAACCTCCCTTCGCCCGGCAGCGGCATGTTCTTTTCGCTCGATTACGAGCCGGACGAAATCGAATTGATCCTCAACGCGCCGCTGGGCACGCACTTCGCCGACAGTGCCAAGACGTTCAATCAGTTTGCCGTGGCATCCACGCTCGACCACTCGAGCACCGGCGCCTCGGGCGACTATGGCACGGTGATCGCACAGTTGCAAACGCTGAGCACCGGGCAGCTTCCCGGCGCGCTCAATCAACTGGCCGGCGACATTTATCCCAGCATCGGCGCCATCGAGTTGCAAACCACGACGACCTGGATGCAGCTTTTGAGCAATCGCATCGCCGGACAGTTGTCTCCCGCTCCGGCCGACGGCCCGGCGCCGGCAGACGCCGCCGCGGCGCCGCAGTACGACGCCGACGTGCAGTTCGTCTCGTACCAGGACACTAGCGGGCAGGTGCAGAGTCTGCCGCGCGTGGTCCTCCGGCAGCGGCGCGTGCCGCTCTGGACCGGTTGGGCCCAAGGCTACGGCCTGGGCGGCAACGTGTCGGGCAATGGCAATGCCGGCGGTTTGAACTACGGACTCGGCGGCACCCTGTTCGGCGCCGACCGCTGGCTCGACGGCAACACGCTGCTGGGCTTTTTCGGCGGCTACGCCGGCACTTCGCTGGGCGACCAGCTTGTCGGCTCCAGCGCCCGCATCAACGGCTACCAGGTCGGCACGTATCAATTGTTTCGCCGCGAGCGCTGCTACTTGTCGAACTTCGATGCCTTCAGCGCCGATAACTACAGCGTCACGCGCTCGATCGATTTCGGCACGATCGCACGCACGGCCGCGGGCAGCAGCACCGGCAACCAGTGGGCTCATTACACGGAAGCCGGCTTCACGTGCGGCAGCGGTCGCCTGCGTCTGCAACCATTCACCGGCTTGCAGTACATCGTGCTTGACCAGGGCAGCTACGCCGAAAGCGGAGCCGGCAGCCTCGATCAAAGCGTCGGCCGACAATCGTTGAGCAGCTTTCGCGGCAATTTCGGCGCCCGGCTCTATCACGAGCTCACCTGGCGCGGCATCCGCTTCATGCCCTCCGTCTCGGCCCGGTACCAGCACGAATGGGGCTACGGCACCCAGCTCATCTCATCCTCCTTTGCCGGCGCGCCGACCCTGGCCTTCTCCACGGCGGGCAACTACCTCG
>DATCFX010000725.1:0-6824 GCA_036509275.1 Pirellulales bacterium
GTGGATCGTTCACTTGCACGAACAGCGGACAGGCCTCAAGGGCCCCGCCCGGGCTGCGCATGGCAGTTGGGACGATGGGCGGCCGGCTGCCGCGCGTGCAAGCGCAGGCGTTGCGGAAGGTGTCCAGCCAAGGCGGCTACACTACGGCAGGGTCTGAAAATCTCACGAAGGGAGCGCATCTTTCATGGCCTATCGCAGGGTGATCACGCTGGCGCTGGTAGCGATGTTCGGTCTGCTACTTGCCGCGGGCCATCTCCAAGCCCAAGGGCCGGCAGCCCAACAGCCGGCAGCCCAACAGCCGGCAGCAGCAGCGCCGGCAGCGACTGAGCATGCCCCTCCTCCCGGCCTCTCGCTGGACAAAGGCGATCAGGCCTGGATGCTCGTCGCCTCCGCACTGGTTCTGTTGATGACCGCGCCGGGCCTGGCCCTGTTCTATAGCGGCCTGGTGCGGAAGAAGAACGTGCTGGGCGTGATGATGCAGTGCTTCTTCCTGATGGGCCTGATGACCGTACTCTGGGCCTTGTACGGCTACTCGCTCTCGTTCGGCGGCGCCAAGGGCGAAGCTACGTACAGCCCTTGGATCGGCAATGGCGAATACCTGTTCATGCAGAATGTCCAGCCAAGTTATGTCGAGGGTTCCGCCGGCACGCCGGGCAGCGTGGTCTGGCCGCTCGAAGATACCATCACGAAGTTGGCCCACATGCTATTTCAGGGCATGTTTTTCATTATTACTCCAGCACTGATCTGCGGCGCCTTTGCCGAGCGGATGAAGTTTTCCACGATGGTCGTCTTTTCGATCGTGTGGGGCACGGTGGTTTACTGTCCGCTGTGCCACTGGGTATGGGATAAGGGCCTGCTGGCCGCCGGCAGCGAGTTCGCCTGGTTCGGCGCCCTGGATTTTGCCGGTGGGACCGTCGTGCATATCAGCTCCGGCGTTTCGGCGCTGATCTGCGCGCTGGTGATGGGCAAGCGGTTGGGGTTCGGACACGATCCGATGCCGCCGCATAATCTGACCTATACGGTCATCGGCGCGGCGATGCTCTGGGTCGGCTGGTTTGGCTTTAACGCCGGCAGTGCCTTGAATGCCGGGGGCCAGGCGGCCAGTGCTTTTGCGGCCACGCACTTCGCCGCCGCGGCCGCCACCCTGGCGTGGCCGGCTGCCGAGTGGATTACGCGCGGCAAGCCGACCGTGCTCGGGGCCTGCTCTGGAGCCGTGGCCGGCCTGGTATGTATAACGCCGGCCTCGGGTTATGTGCAGCCGATGGCCGCCCTGATCATGGGACTTTGCGCCGGGCTAGTCTGCTTTTTCGCGTGTACGGCCGTCAAAAGCCGGTTTGGTTACGATGATTCGCTCGATGCCTTTGGCGTACACGGGGTGGGCGGCACCCTGGGAGCGGTGCTCACCGGCGTGTTTGCCACGCGGAACGTCTACGATGCCACGGGCAAGGGCGACCGGCTAGGGTTGCTCGAAGGCGGCTCGCTGCTGGGCCCGCAAATCGGAGCCGCAGTGGTCACTTGGGTCTACGCAGCGGTCGTGACTTTTATTATCCTAAAGGTGCTGGACGCCGTGATGGGATTGCGGGTTTCGCAACAGGACGAGGTCCAGGGGTTGGATTACAGCCAGCACGGCGAAGAGGGCTACATCTTTCTTTGAGTGTTTAGTTGCTTGGAATCCGTGCCCGATGAGTGCCCCGTGCAGGGCGCATCTGGCCGGTCGCGTTCGAGATATCATGGCAGCAGCCGCAAGACGCCAACTTCGGATCACGCATCGCCGCCAACTTATCACTGAGCGGGCGAAGGCGGGGGCCAGTCGCCCCCGTCATTCCGCCGCCGCGAGACGACCGGGAGAGGGTTGATGAAGAAAGTCGAAGCGATCATCCGACATTTCAAATTGGAAGACGTGAAGAACGCCCTGACCGAGCAAGGCATTCACGGCATGACAATCACCGAAGTCCGCGGATTTGGCCGGCAAAAGGGCCACACCGAAATGTACCGCGGCACCGAGTATTCAGTGGATTTCGTGCCCAAGGTCAAGCTCGAAGTCGTCGTCAACAACGACGGCATCCAGAAGGTGATCGACACGATTATGAAGAGCGCCCAGACGGGCCAGATCGGCGACGGCAAGATCTTCGTCGTCAACTTGGAAGAAACCGTGCGCATCCGCACCGGCGAAACCGGCGAAGAGGCGATTTAACGAGCCGGCCGATCCCTAGATCAGGTCCAGCGGCGACGAGCGGCGCTTTTGCCGCGCGCATTGCGCACAAATGCCGGTGATGATCAGCCGGTGCCCCAGCACGCGGAACTGGTGTTCGCGCGCCACGGCGTCGCGAATGCCCTTCACCTCGTCGCTGCTGAACTCGATCAGCTTTTCGCATTTCTGGCAATAGAGGTGGTCGTGCTGAGGGTAGCCGTAGTCGTGCTCGTAGACGGCCCGGCTGCCGAGCGTCATCTGCCGCAAGAGTCCCGCTTCGACCAACTCGGCCAGCGTGCGATAGACCGTCGGCCGGCTCACTTGGCGCGTGCCCACCACGCGCTGCAAATTGGCCAGCAGTTCATCGGCGTCGAAGTGGTCGTGCCGCGCGAATACCTGCTCGACGATGATCCGTCGCTGGCGGGTGACGCGCTTGCCGCGGCTCTGCAGAAACTCCTCGAAACGCTCCAGCGGCGTGAGCGCAACCTCGACGGTTCCGAGCGAAAAATCGTTGGGCATAAAATCGGCTGCGCGGCGGATCGATGACCGCGGAAATGCTGGCGAAAGCGTGGATTTCGAGTTTCACTCCGGCCGTTAATGCCGGGCGTTGACCGCCCACCCATTGTAGGCCGAATGCCGCCGCGAGCAACCGGCTGCCCGGCGAGCGCGTTGCCCCGGCATGCGGCGCAGCCCGGGGACCAAAGTTCCCTGCCACCGCCGCGCGGGCGGTATCCGGCCGGCCGATCCGCGTATTGCACCGACGAATCAGCCGATTTCGTCCAGCAGGTTGCTGACCGCCTTGCCGAGCTTGTCGTCGGTTTCGTACGTGCCCGCGGCGATCGACGCGCGAATTTGGTTGACGCGGTCCTGGCGAATGTCTGGCAACTGGCTCATCTGGTCGAGCATTTGGCCGGCCGGCGAAATGTCGAGCTGATCGCTGACCGAACTGCCGGCCGTGCTGGAGGCTGAACTGGTGCGGTTCGTGCTGTGCGGAGCATTGACCGCCTGAGCACCGTGAAGCTGAGTTGCGCCGTAAATCTGCATTTGTGTTCCTCCCCTGAAATGTCAAACCTGCGTCGACCAGGCGGCTGGCTTCACATGAAGCCGGCGCTTGTCGGGCTAAGGTTCGTGTCGACCGGATCCATCGTGCCGGATGGTCCAAGCAGCTTTTCCGAGGCGGCGTTAGTTGACCTGTTCATCAGCCGGGCCGACAAGGCCCAAAGATTTGGTACTGATGAACCTCCCGCAACTAACACGCTCCGCAACCGAAACGCTCTTGGCTAATCTACTTCGTAACTTTGCCCGGCGCCGCATTCCGTGTCGACGAGACTCGCGGGGGCAGGAAGCCACTGCTGAACCGTTTCATCGACTCGCACGCCGCGCCGGTTTCACTCTATTTTTGCCTGGTGCGTTGTACCGCAAGCCACTGCCCGCACGCCTTTACCGATCAGAGCATCGCGTGCGGGATGAGCTTGCCGGGCAGGTTCGCACGGCCGGGTCCGCTGTTACCGGCGAGCAGCGCCTGATGCAACTTCGCCACGCCCTAGCGCGCCATGTTGCCAGACCGACTCGCTGGTTGTTGCCGGGGGGCAACGTCTGGTTTCCTTCCCGCGACGAAGATTACGAATCCATCGTGTCGCCGGATCAACTGCTTGGCTCGAAACTCCCGCCTGGCAGGTCCCGACCGTGTGGACCGCGCCCGGCGAGTTCGGCTTTCCCTCTTGACTACGCCGGCCACCCGGCGACGGTTCTGACGGTTTTCGAGAAAAAAGCGATCGGGATTATAAAACTCTCCGGCCGGCACCACAAGATCGCCCGAGATCCTGTCGCAAACAGCACTTGCGGCCAGTTCGGGCCGCGGGAGCCCGATTGATCCAGCAAAAACGGAACCAGCCGGGACCTAAGGGGTTAAATAGGGTACACCGCGCAGGATCCATCGAAAAATAACTTCTCCGTAACCCCCTCTCCTCTTGCGGGAGAGGGCCGGGTGAGGGGCCGGGAAAGACGGAAGTTATTTTTCGGTCGATCCTTAGACCACATCCACGGCCTCTCCAAAGCGAAGGAATTGAAAATGAAATGCTATCACTGGTTGCACCGGTTTGTAGGCGCCGGCCTGCTGCTGGCCGCGTCGATTGTGCCGGCCATTGCCGCCGACGACGGGGCGGGAAAAGACAACAGCAGCGACGACCTTTTCAAGCAGCTCGACCGCAACAGCGACGGCGAGATTGTCGCCGACGAAGTCGGCCCGGAGCAGCAGCGCATGTTCCAGCGGCTGTTGCGCAATAACGATCAAAACAATGACGGCAAACTGAGCCGCGACGAATTTCTGGCTGCCACGAAGGAAACGCCGCCCCCGCGCGAAACGTCTGGCAACGGTCCGAGGGGCGAGGGTGGCCCGAGACGCGAGGGGGGTCCCAGCCCGGAACAGGCCGAAATGATGTTCAAACAGCTCGACGCCAACAGCGACGGCAAGCTCGTGCTCGAGGAAGTGCCGGAAGAACGCCGGCCGCGTTTTGCCATCCTGATCCAGCGTGCCGATGCCGATGGCGACCAAGCGCTCACGCTCGTCGAGTTCACCAAGGGCCTGGCCATGGCGCGCGGCGATCGCGCGGGCGGCGGCAGCCCGGGGCAACCGAATCCGCCAATGCCGATGGGTCCTGGCGAGACGATCTTTCGGGCGTTGGACACCAACAGCGACGGCATGCTCTCGAAAGACGAAATTCAGGCGGCGCCCAAATCGCTGGAGAAACTGGATCGCGACGGTGACGGCGAGATTACCCGCCGCGAGCTGGGCGGACCACGGCCCTACCAATCGGCCGGTCAGCCCGGCGGATCGCCCGGCGATGGGGCGATGGCCTTGTTACACCGTATGGATACCGACAAGGACGGCAAGCTCAGCAAGGACGAAGTCGGCGAGCGGATGCGCGATAACTTCGACCGGCTGGATGCCAACAGCGACGGCTATATCGACGCCAGCGAGTTGGGCCGCATGCTCGGTGCCATGCGGGGCCGCCGCCCTGATGGTCAGGGCAGGCCCGAAGGGCAGGGGCGCCCCGATGGTCAGCGCCCCGACCCCAAGCAAATGCTCCAGCGGCTGGACAGCAACCAGGACGGCAAGCTGAGCAAAGACGAAGTTCCCGAGTGGATGCGAGGGAATTTCGATCGCATCGATGCCAACGGCGATGGATTCATCGACGCCGATGAGCTTGCCCAGGCCATGGCGCGCAATCGCGACCGCCAGCCCGGCGGCCGCAAGCGGCCCGCGGACGGGGATCAGAAATAGCGCAACCGCCCACCCATCGGCGTGCAAAATGCCCGGCAGGCCCCCGTCTGCCGGGCATTTTTATTGCGCGCCGGCCGGAGCGGAACCAATTTTGCAGATTGCTGCCAGCGAACCTGGAACTGCTATCGCACCTCTTACGTAGAAGTAACAGCTTGAGCCGACTTCCGCTTAAACAGAAGAGGCGCGACACGTCAGCCGGGCCACTGGAACCAGGGGGAGCAACATCATGGAAAAGCAACCTTTCGGACAGCAACCGATCGACAAGCCGGCCCCATTGCCGGGCCATCAACTTCAGCCGGACACGGCCCTGGTCGAAGCGGACGTGACGGTGTTCGCCGAGTGGATGGATGCCGAACTGGAAAAACTCGTCGCACGCTGGATTCATCTGGCCGCGCCCCGTGCGGGACGGTCGTCGCACGGTCGCGGGCTTGGCATCTAAGACGGCGAGCTCATGCCCCGGCGTGCTCGGCGATCGCATCCAGGTCCACGAGCCTCGCCTGACCGCCGGAGCGGGCGACCAGTTCGCAAATCAAATCGATGGCGCGGAACTGGGGATCGACCGCCACCAGGCACGAAGGGTGCGCGAGAAAGTCGAACTCCGCGCGATGCTTGATCGCCCAGTCCATCGACCGGTGGATCGCTTCCAAAAACCACTCCAGCCGCCACCGGCAGGTGCGGAAAGCAGCGATATCGCTGATCGGGCTGATCGGAATCTCGATCAATCCGGTGGGATACACAAACGGCTGGGCCGCCTGCTGGGCCGCGACAATGCTCTCGTAGACGGCGCCGGACGGTTCCTCTCCCGGCTTGGTGACGGCGTGCGTGGGATACCGGCTGCTGACCCAGGTAAAGCCGGCATCCAGCAGCATGCGCTGCACGTCTTCTCGCGACTTCAAGCCGTCGCGAAAACCGCCGGGAGTGCGGAAGCCACGATTGTCGACGCCCACGCGTGCTTTCAAGGCAACCGTCGTCAGGCGGATATTCTCGCGGATCACTTCGGCGGGCGACCGGCCTTCGATCAGCCAGGGTGACCGCCGAAAGCGGGCCTGGATCTCTTGCGGGCGGGTGGCGAGCACGTTGACGTGGTCATAGGTGTGATTGCCGATCGGGTGGCCGTCCTGGCTGAGTTGAGCCAGCCACGACACGTCTTCCTGCTCCAGTACGCGGCCCACGCAGAAATAATGAATCCGGCCGCCACGTTGCTTTACGCGTCGTCCCGCTTCGCCGGCATACCGCTTGGTGTCGGCGTCCAGGTCGCCCTTCTCGTAGTCCCAGTGCGTGTCGCCCCAGGCCGGAAAGTTCCGGCTCATCTCCAGGTCCAGCGTGATGGCGACGCGGGCATAAGCAGCA
>DATCFX010000726.1:0-4426 GCA_036509275.1 Pirellulales bacterium
ACTTGTGGTCGTGGCAGCGGGCGCAGCCCACGGTCAGGCCCAGGAAGGCTTCGGCCGTCGCGCGGATCACGTCGTCCAGCGTATTGGCTCGGATTTGTGCAGCGGCCACCGGGTCTTTGTTGCCGACGTCGTCGTAGGCGCCGCAAACCAGGAACGTGGCTCCGACTTCCACCTCCGGCCGATCCTTGCCGATCACGTCGCCGGCCAGGTGCTCGACGACAAGCTGGTCGAAAGGTTTGTCATCGTTGAACGAGCGGATCACGTAATCGCGAAATGGCCAGGCATTGGTCACGATCTGGTTGCGCTCGAACCCGCGGCTTTCGCCGAAGCGAATCACATCCAGCCAATGCCGCCCCCATTGCTCACCGTAATGCGGCGAAGCCAGCAGCCGATCGACCAGCCGCTCGTAGGCATCCGGCCGAGAGTCGTGGACGAAGCCGGCAGTCTCTTCCGGCGTCGGCGGCAAACCGAGCAGGTCGTACGTGACGCGGCGAACGAGCGTCCGCCGATCAGCCTCGGGATTGGGCGACAACTTGCGCTCGAGCAACTTCGCCCCCACGAAACGATCGATGGCACTTTGCTTCCACTCGGCGGATAGTGAGGCGGGCGCCGACGGCTCGGCCTTTGCCAGTGGCACCAACGACCACCAGTCGGCGCCGGCTTTGGCCGGCTCGTGCAGCACGAGCTTTTCCGGCCACGAGGCGCCGGCGGCAATCCAATCGTGTACCAGCTTGACTTCGGCCGCAGATAGCGGTTTCCCCTTGGCCGGCATGTCCGGGCGGGTGCCGTCGCCCGCGGCGATCATATCCAGCAGCAAACTCTCGGCTGGGCGGCCCGGGACGATGCTCGTGCCGCTGTCGCCGCCGCGCAGGGCGCTGGCCCGTGAAGAGAGATCGAGGCCGCCCTTGGCCTGTCCCGCGCTATGGCAACTGACGCAACGCGCGCTCAGCAGCGGAGCGACCTGCCGCCCGAAATCAACCGCGCCGGCCGTTGCCGGCAGGAGCCATCCTGCGCATGCCAACAGGCTCGCCAACGCCGAGGCTGGCGCGAAAGCAGCGCGGCTTCGACTGCGGGCGGGCGTGGGATGAATACCGGGCATGCGGCAACGGCTGGGCGGGGTTTTGCATCCAGTATCCAGCATGCCGCGCGCGGGGTCAATTTAAACGTACGTGGCCGGGTCGCGGCCGCTGCACCGCGTTGCGGGGGAGCCTGATTGCTAGTCGTGATACGTCACGACGCGGCCCCAGACGCTTTTGGTGCCCCAGATGCCGGAGCGCAGACATTCCAACTGCACGATCTGGCTGTGATCGACGAACAGGTTGACCTCCGGGGCCGTAGTTCTTGATGTACCAGCCGAAAACCTCGGGATCGGCCGCCTCGAACATGATCCGCTCGGTGCCCAGCGCCTGGGCGATGCGCACCGGTCGTGAAAGCGTGATTGGATTACTTGCCAATCAAATGAGCTTTTGCGCGGCTCGCTTTTGGCTGCCTTTTAGGTGTCACACCCGTCACGCCCCGCTTCTTGCCTTCGCCGCTTGCGTCGCTTTGGGCCGCTTCTTGAGCATCCATCACCGCGGAAATCACCTTCTGCAGGCTGTGCACGAAATCGGTGGCGGCCTTGTTCGTTCCGATCTTCCGAGAACCAAGGATGGCAAGGCATGCCGCGGGAACGTCAAGGGCATCTGCTAATGCGTTCAGCGTAGCGACCGAAACAAACCGCCTTCCTTGTTCAATGAGAGCGATGGAGTTTCCGCCTTTGGAAAGTCCCGCTGCTTCTGCCAGTTGAACTTGCGTCAATCCACGAACACGCCGCACACGCTTGATCGCCGCGCCAAGAGCTTCCTTTCGAATAGCCATTGCAAGCTCCCTTCTTTCAATCCGGCGTTACGAGCTAATTGCCTGGGGAGGATTCGCCGATGGCCTGGAGGCCTTCCCAAGCCCTGGCCACGAACTTCAACACCTTTTTCAATTCACCAGGGCCATGCTTTGCGACCCGCCCCCGAATCGTATACCGCTGGTTCATGCAACCAAACATCCATTTCGCGAGCTTCCGGGATTGTTCGAGCGACAGCGACCGAGTACCGATCAGCCGCAGGCAGCTTCGCCCCGCCTCTTCCAACGCGTCTTCGACCGCAGATATTGGATCGCCCATCCACGACCTCGGCGCGTCCCACAGGGACTATATCCCCTAGTCAAAGTATATCGGGAAGATATAGCCGCGGCAAGCAAGGAAAGTCGGACAAATCAAAGGCGGGGAATGAAACGCGAAACGAACAGGTCCATTTCGGAGGTCAGCACCTGCCTCGCGGCCTTTACTCGTGATACGTCGCGACTCGGCCCCAGACGCTTTTGGTGCCCCAGATGCCGGAGCGCGGACATTCCAACTGCACGATCTGGCTGTGATCGACGAACAGGTTGACCTCGGGGCCGTAGTTCTTGATGTACCAGCCGAAAACCTCCGGATCGGCCGCCTCGAACATGATCCGCTCGGTGCCCAGCGCCTGGGCGATGGCGGAAATGACGTCCGTGCGCCGGGTGCGCACGTTCTCGGTGATGCCTTCCGACTCGATCATGAGTATGTAGGCCCCGGCATCCAGGAAACGCAAGCCGCGGGCTGCCGGGTCTACGAACGTGCGTGTTTTACGAGGCGCGAGGGATTATACTTGGCGAGCATCCGGCCAATGTCCAGGGAATCAAGATGGTAATTTCGGGCGCGCGACAGTTTCGTTTTGCGGCGGGCGGCGTGTGGCTCTGCCTGCTGGCGGCCGTGGCGAGTGCTGCGGAAATCTCCGCCGTGCCGCGTGCGGCGTGGACGTCATCCCGCTTGCACGGCTCGCCCGAACCGCCGGAGCCATACCGTCTCGTCCCGGCCTTTCCGAACCTTCGGTTCCAAAAGCCGACAAGTGTGGAAGTGATTCCCGGGGCGAACCGCTTGCTCGTCACGGAAATGCGTGGCAAGGTTTACAGCTTTGTCGTGGACGCTGCGACGAGCCGGGCCGATCTTGTGCTCGACCTGGTCCAGTTGCTGCCGAGGGATCTTGCCGAGCGGGGCGTCTCGCTGTTCGATGCCGAGTTCCATCCGCGCTGCAGCGAAAATCGCTATGTCTTCGTTTGCTACGTTCATCCGGGCGGCGGCGGTCAGACGCGCGTCTCGCGTTTCACGCTCGACCGCAAGTCGCCGCCACGCGCAATAGCCGACAGCGAGCGAGTGATCATTACGTGGCCCGCGGGAGGTCACAACGCCGGCTGCCTCGAGTTCGGCAAAGACGGCCTGCTGTACATTGCGACGGGGGATGGCGCCGGCCCGAACCCACCCGACGGTCGGAACACTGGGCAGACGGTCAGCGATCTGCTCGGCGCCATCTTGCGGATCGACGTCGATCATCCGACGGGCGGGCAATCGTATGCGGTGCCGAAGGACAATCCGTTTGTCGCGCTAGCGGGCGCCCGGCCCGAGGTGTGGGCTTTCGGGCTGAGGAATCCGTGGAAATTTGGCATCGACGCCGAAAACGGCGAGGTCTTCGCGGCCGACAACGGCTGGGAAACGTGGGAGATGATCCATCGCGTGGTGCGCGGCGGCAACTGCGGCTGGCCCGTAATGGAAGGCCGGGCGTCGCTGCGATCGGACGTGCCGGTCGGTCCGACTCCGATCATTCCGCCGATCAAAGACCATCCGCACACGGAGGCCAACTCCGTGATCGGCGGGCCGGTGTATCGCGGCAGCAAGCTTCCCGAACTCGCCGGCTCGTTCGTCTATGGCGACTACATCACCGGCACGATCTGGGCGGTCAAGCCCGACGAGGACCATGCCTATTCCTGCACGACCCTGGTCGATACGGATCAGCGCATCGTCGCTTTCACGCAAGGCAGCGGCGGTGAAATGTACGTGCTCGACTACGACTACACCGGCCAGATCTATGAGCTGGTGCCCTCGGGGCTCAAGGACACGTCTGCGACGTTTCCGCGGCGACTGAGCGAGACCGGGCTGTTTGCTTCGCTGGAGCGCATGACGCCCGCGGCCGGCGTCGTGCCTTACGCGGTGCGTGTCGATCGCTGGCTGGACGGCGCACGAGCCGAGCGCTGGGTGGCGATTCCGAATGCCCAGAAGATTCAACTGGCAGCGGGAGCGGGCTCGCCGGCCAGCTATCCCGAAGGAACCGTGTTCGTCGAGCACTTGAGCTTGCCGGCGAGCGCGGAGCGGAAGGCCGCTGGCCTCGAAACCCAACTGCTGCACTATGAGCGTGGAACCTGGCGTCCCTACAGTTACCTCTGGGACGACGCGGGCCGTGACGCATCGCTGGTCGAGTCGATCGGAACGAGCCGCCCAATCAAAGCCTCCGGCGCGGCCGGCCAAAACGAAAGGTTCGATCGTACGTGGCACGCGAGCGCCACGAACGAGTGCAAGCTGTGCCACAATGCCGGTTCG
>DATCFX010000727.1:0-1914 GCA_036509275.1 Pirellulales bacterium
ATCTTATCGACCTGGGCCTTGTAAGAGGCGACATCCAGGGCGGCCAGGGAGACGATTTCCTTGGCGATCAGCAGGTTCCATTCCAGGGGGTCAGTGACGGCCAGCTGCTCGTTGCTGTAAGACAGCAGATCGCGCACCCCACGCTGGCGCTGCGGTGACGCTGGGGCGGCCGTGTGTCCATTCGCTGCGTGCTTACTCACGGCTTCCTCGCTGGAGGGACAGAAAGGGGCAATGGGAGAAAATAGACTGAAGATGTAACCATACCGCGCGGCTGGTGGCACGCCAACGAAAATCTGACAAATTCTTGTGCCCGCACCATCTGCCGGGTGCGCCAACCGATTCTGGCAGTTAGACGGCCATCCAGTACTCCGCCCAGCAGTCGCCGTGAACGACGCAGCACAATTCCGCCATCCGATTGGCGTTGACCACCGTCCATCGTGCCGCCGTTTGTTTCAAACGCCGCACGATCAACTGCTTGCATGCCCCCTCGATCATACCACTGCCGATCGCTCGGCCGCTGTATAGCCGCTGGCAATAGCCCAGACGCTCCGTGTGCTTGGCGAAATAGGCCGTCACCTTGTCCAGGATCGTTTGCCGCCACGGTGCGTTATCCGCGGCCAACGTCTTGCCGATGTGGCCGCACAACCCCCACCAGCCGTCGGCCAGCAACGCCTGGCGGCCTTCCTCCCGCCAGACGGTCGCCGCCGCACTGCCTTCGCCAAACAGGTCGCGGGCAGCCGCGCCGAGGTGTTCGCAGGCGTGGAAGATATCCAGGCACTGCCGCGCACCGGGGAACTGCTGCTCGGCCTGCTGCCAGATCCAGTCCGCCCCATCACCCAAAATGTTCAGGCTCGCCGTCTCCGTCAGACCCAACTGTCGCGCCCACTGCCGCCAGCGCGGGCCGAACACCTCGATGCTTTCGATGGCCGCGAACGCTACCCGAGTCGTTGGCTGCGGCAGGTCACGTTGGTCCCACTCCGCGGGCGTGGCGGGTTCTCCCAGCGGCCGCCGCGCGAAGATTGCCAGCTTCATGTCCCGCCAGCCGCTGTCGGTGTTGACCTTGGCGGCATCGGTTTGGAACTCGGCTTCTCCAGCGGCTTCCTGGAACGTCTCGGCGAGGACGCCGGTCTGGGCACGCCAGTCGGCCATCGCCTTGGCCTCCCGATGACAGGCCTGACGGATGGCCTCGTCGGACAGTTCCCAGCCCGCCAGTTCGTGGAGCAGTTGTCCGGCCTTGGCAAAGGATTCCTGCGCCCCCGCCAGGCAGGCCAGGCGGCGGCCGTGGATGCTGAGGTAACCGTCGATGCCCAGGGCGTCGTCCGCCAAGTAACCGCAATCGCCGCAGGAATCACAGACGAAGTAGGCGCGACGCACGGGCACCGTTCCGGCCGCCGTCAAGACCGTGCGTGGCGAACGGCCTTTGGGGTGGAGACGGGCGCCGCAGGCGCAGGTGCGGCCGGCGGCGCTTTTTTTTCGGCGTCGTCGGCCTGTTGCTGCAAGGCAACGCCGAGGGTTTGACGCAGGAAAGCGCGGCCGTGGTTCAGGGTGGCGGCCTCACAGCGGTCGAGGATACGGCCGTGCGGCGCTTGGGCGGCAGCGGTTTCGAGTTGCTGGGCGTAGATCAAGGCTTGTTCGAGGATGAGGCGTTGCAGCGGCGTCTGCGGTACGATGGGATCCAGAGTCATGAGTCGTGTCCTCCTTGAAGGTGAAGACACTATCGTATCCGCACAGAGGCGCGACTGCCAGAATCGGTTGGCGCACCCATTCGCACCAGCGGCCGCTCGTTTTTTCTGAAAAGTGTGGACGCCACCGATGGATTTCGATAAACTTCATTGGTGTGGATGGATTCCCGATGAACAACGACGACAGCCCGACTGACGGAGCGGCGGGTTGCGGTGCCTCCGACGTGAATCT
>DATCFX010000728.1:0-6558 GCA_036509275.1 Pirellulales bacterium
GAGCCGCTGCCATTTAAACAGGCAGACATCCAGCTCAAGGGGGCGGCGATCGAGTGCCGCATCAATGCCGAAGATCCGGCCCGCAACTTCCAGCCGTCGCCCGGCAAGATCGAGCGGATGATCGTGCCCGGCGGCTTTGGCGTGCGGTTCGATTCGCATACGCATGCCGGCTACGTCGTCTCGCCGTATTACGATTCGATGATCGGCAAGCTGATCGTCCACCAGCCGACGCGCGACGAAGCGATCCGCTGCATGCTGCGGGCGTTGGGCGAGTTCCGCGTCGAGGGCATCAAGACGACCATCTCGCGGCAGCGAGACATTCTCGGCCACGCCGCGTTTCGCGAGGGGACGGTGGACACGACGTTCATCGAACGCACCTGGCCAAGTTGAGCGCGGGCGAGCGGCAAGCGCCAGCTTGCCGGTCACGCGACGCCGGCGAACCGATTCGTGATGTTACCGGGAGGCTCGCGCCTCCCGCTCGCCAGCTGGGCACTCGTGCCAGGCCGGAACCCGCTTGATATTTCATTCGCGGGCCGACTCTTTACAATACGCGGGGCGGCATGCCCTCGGTAATTTTTAGTTCGGAGCCCGTATGAGCAGCAGTCCCCTTTCGACCCCCGAGCACGTGCAGAGCAGTTTTCGGCGCGTGGCGATCTTGTTTGCCGGCGGCCCGGCGCCGGCGGCCAATGCCGTCATCTCGACAGCGGCCGTCTCGTTCTTGCGCAACGGCATCGAGGTGGTGGGCTGCCTGAACGGCTATTCGCACCTGGTGGAATACGGCCCCGACCACCCATTGCAAGAAGGCCGCGACTACGTGTTGATCACGCACAAGCTGCTGCGGCGGACGCGCAACAGCCAAGGCATCATGATCGGCACGGCCCGCACGAATCCTGGCAAGGATGTCTCGCACCCGGATCACTTGCGCGACCGGGATCGCACGGCCAAGCTGCGGACGGTACACGAGGCGCTCGTTTCGCTGGGCGTCGATGCGCTCGTCTCGATCGGTGGCGACGACACGCTTAAATCGGCTAATAAGTTCAAGCTCTTTCAGGAGCACCTACCGGCCAACGCCAAGCGGATTCCCGTCGTTCATCTGCCCAAGACCATCGACAACGATTACAGCGGCATCGATTTTACCTTCGGCTACTTTACCGCCGTCGAGACGATTGCCAGCGAGATTCGCAACTTGCTGGCCGACGCCGAGGCCAATCGCATCTACTTTCTCACCGAAGTGATGGGCCGCAGCGCCGGTTGGCTGGCCTACGGTTCGGCGATCGCCGGGGAGGCCAGCCTGGTGATCAGCGTCGAAGACGTTCACGGTAAATATCGCGACGAAGAATCATACACCGACCCCATCACCAGCCAGACCGTCACCCGGCCGGTCATGAAGGTGGAGGAAGTCGTCAAGCGCGTGGTGCGCACGATGCGCGTCCGCGAGGAGGAGGAAGGCAAGGAATACGGCGTGATCGTCATGGCCGAAGGCCTGGCCGAATACCTGCCGCGCAAATACCTCGAGGGCATTCCGCGCGACGAGCACGGGCATATTGCCATTACGCAAGTCAATTTCGGCCGCACGTTTGCCCGCATGGTACAAGACGAGTACAAGCGTCAGACCGGCAAGAACCGCAAAATCAACGGCTTGCAATTGGGCTACGAAGCCCGCTGCGCTCGGCCGCTGGCCTTCGACGTGATGCTGGGCAGCCAGTTGGGCGTCGGCGCGTATCGCGCGCTGGTCGAAGAAAAGCTCAACGGCGTGATGGTCTCGGTGCAGGGGCAGTTGGAACTGAACTATGTGCCGTTCGAAACGCTGGTCAATCCCGAGACGCTGGTGACGACCGTGCGCTACGTCCTCCCCTCGAGCGATTTCCACCGCCTGGCCCGGTTCCTGGAAACGTACGTGCATGAGTGAGGGCCCGCCGCGCGCACGCGGCATGAATGCCGCGGCTAATTGACTACGATCCCAGCGTGCCCTTGGTGCTGGGGATGCCGGGCGTGCGGGGGTCCAACTCCACGGCCATGCGTAGCGCTCGGGCCGCGGCCTTGAAAATGGCCTCGGCAATGTGGTGCGAATTGCGGCCGTGGTGCAGCACCACGTGCAGGTTCATCAGGGCATTGGCAGCCACGGCCTGCCAAAAATCCTCGACCAGTTCGCTGTCGAATTCGCCGATCTTGGCGGCCGGAATCTCCGCTTCGAACACCAGGTAGTATCGGCCGCTGAGATCCACGGCCACGGTTACCAGCGATTCTTCCATCGGCAGCGTGAAGTGCCCATAGCGGCGGATGCCCCGCTTGTCGCCCAGCGCCTGCCGCAAGGCTTGCCCCAGGCAGATGCCCACGTCCTCGACCGTGTGGTGCTGATCGACGTGCAAGTCCCCCTGGCAGCCGACCGTCAGATTGAATGCCGCGTGCCGGGCCAGCAGCGTGAGCATGTGGTCCAAAAAACCCACGCCCGTGGCCACCTGCGCCGTCCCCTCGCCGTCCAACTCCAGTTCGAGCTCGATCTGGGTCTCGGCCGTCTTGCGGTCAATCCTGGTCGTACGCGACATGGGGCACCAAAAAATGATGAAGTAGGAATGCGGAATGATGAATGGGGGAACGAGGCAATTTCAGACGTCTTTTATTCATCATTCATCGTTCCGCATTCATCATTTACTCTACACCAGCATCCGCAGCACTGCCAAAAACGCGTCGATCTGCTCGTCGCTGCCGACCGAAACGCGAAGTCCGTCGCCCCAGCCCGGATAATTCATATATCTCACCAGGATGCGGCTGATTTTGAGCTGCTCGTACAGCGGTTTGACCGGCAGCGCGGGGTGCGGATTCCAGACGAAATTGGCCTGCGACTCGACCGTGGCAAACCCCAACTCATGCATGCCGGCCGCGAGCCGTCGGCGCGTCGCCAGGATCTTGGCGGTGGTTTTGGCCAGCCACTTCTGGTCGTCAATGGCGGCCGTGGCCGCGGCAATCGACAGGGCATCACAGTTGTAAGAGTCCTTGATCTTCACCAGTCCGCGGATGATGTGCGGCTGGGCCACCAGAAAGCCGAAGCGCAATCCGGCCAGCGCGTACGATTTGCTGAGCGTTCGCGACACGATGATCCGTTCGTCCTGCCGCACCAGGTCCAGGCAGTTGGTCTCGGCGAAGTCGGCATAGGCTTCGTCCACCAGCAGCGGGCAAGGCAGACGCTGGGCCAGTTCCAAAATGCGCGCCGGCGGCAGGCACGTGCCCGACGGGCTGTTGGGATTGGGCAGGAACGCCAGCCGCAGGTCGGGCGCCGGCGCCGAGAACGCGTCACTCAGCGACCAGTCGGCGTCGAACCGAACTTCTTCGCTGGCAGCGCCTTGGATCTCGGCCAGCGTTTTGTAGAGCACGTAGCTGGGATACGGCAGCCGCAGCCGCTGGCCTTCGCCCACGAACCCGCGCGTCGCCAGCGTCAGGATTTCGTCGCTGCCGTTGCCGCACAAAATCCAATCGGGATCGACGCCCAGCACGTCGGCCGCCCGCTGCCGAAACGCCGTGGCCATCGGGTCGGGATAGCGCCCCAGCCCGCGCTCGACCGCCGCGGCAATCGCCCGGCCCACGGCCGGCGACGCCGGGTACGGGTTTTCGTTGGTATTGAGCTTGATGAACTTGCCGGCCTGCGGCTGTTCGCCGGGCGTGTAGCCGGCCAACCGGTCGACGGCCGGGCGAAAGTAAGATTGCGTCACGGGCCGTCTGCCTCCAGCCGCACGTCGATGCTCGCCCGATGGGCCGTCAGCCCTTCCAGATCGGCCATGAACTGCACGTCGGCGGCCGCTTCCGCCATGTCTTCGCGCGTGAACCGCATCACGCTCGTGCGGCGCAGAAAATCGTTCGCGCACAAGCCGCTGGCAAAGCGGGCCGTTCCGCCGGTGGGTAGCACGTGCGACGGCCCGGCCACGTAGTCGCCCAAGGCCACCGGCGTGTACGGCCCCAGAAACGCCGCTCCGGCGCACTCGATGCGCTTGAGCATGGTTTCGGCATCTTCGGTGGCGATCTGCAAATGTTCGGGCGCGATTCCGTTGGCCACGGCGGCCGCCTGTTCGGGCCCTGCGACCAGCACCAGGGCGCCGAATTTTTCGAGCGATTCCCGTGCCTGCGCCGCCCGCGCGAGCGAAGCAAGTTGACGCTGCAACTCGTCGGCGATCGCCGCTAGCACGTCCTCTTGCCAGGCAATCACGATGCTCGCACCCGGCGAGTGCTCGGCCTGGGCCAGCAAATCGGCCGCCGCAAAGGCCGCCGGCGTGGTGCGATCGGCAATCACCACCACCTCGCTGGGGCCCGCGATCGAGTCGATGTCCACCGTTCCGTACACATGTTTTTTCGCCAGTGCCACGAATAGATTGCCCGGGCCGACGATCTTGTCCACCCGCCGCAAGCCTTGCACGCCGTAAGCGAGGGCCGCCACGGCCTGCGCACCGCCGACCCGGTAGACTTCGGAAATGCCCAACTCATGGCAGGTGGCCAGCAGGGCGTCGTTGTACGCGCCGAAGGGCGTGGGCGGGGCAACAATGGCCAGTTCTCGTACGCCGGCGACCTGCGCCGGCACGGCGGTCATCAGCACCGTCGAAGGATACGCGGCCGCGCCGCCGGGGATGCAAATGCCGACCCGCTCCAGCGGCAGGTAGCGCTGCCGCAAATAGCCGCCGTTGGCTTTCGGCAGCCGCACGTCGTGCTCCAGAATCGCCTCTTGAAACGCGCGGATATTGCCGCGAATTCGCCGGATGGTTTTTAATAGCTCGGGCGCGGCACTGGCGTGCGCCTGCTGCAGCACTTCGGCCGGCACGCGCAACGTCTCGGCCGTCAGCTCGGCCCCGTCCAGTTTTCGACAATACTCCAGCACGGCGGCCAATCCCCGGCTTTGCACGTCGCCGCAAATGCGCTCGACAACCTCTTGGGGTGAAAGCGGCTTGCCAAACACCTCGATCGTCCGCAGCCGCCCGGCTTCGCTCACCACACTACCCTGCGGGCTGAGCCGCAGCCGCAATTCGGCCAGCGCCGGACCAAAGTCAGCTTGTCGGGCATCGAGTCGAGCGATTCTGAGCGGATTATCAGGCATGCGCGCGGGGGGTATGATGGAACGGCATGGGATGAATGACAGACGGCTATTCTGATCGCTAGGTTCGCCGAGTGGAAGTACCGCTCGGGTGGCAAAGCCGAACGGCCGCCTGCATTCTGCTTTGCGGCCAGAATTCAGGAGATTCGCTCGCTTTTTCAATCCCCCTTCCGCCAGCCGGCTTGGCCACTATAATGGCCGTTTCGTCGAAATCTTGCAGGACCAGTGCTGGCGCGCCAGCGCGGAACCGGTGAATTGTTATGCCCAAGCAAAAGACCCATAAAGCCACGAAGAAACGCTTCCGCGTCACCGCCAACGGCAAGGTCAAGCACCGCCATAGCGGCACCAGCCATCTCAACTCGCGGCTGTCGAAAAAGCGGCGTCGCAATTTGCGCGGCACGGGGGTCGTCAATCCGCTGGAAGCCAAACGGATCATCCGCTCGCTGTGCGGCAACAGTTACTAACGACGTTCGGCAAAACCGAATACATTTAGCCGGCTCGTTTACGGGCCGTGCATTGGATTGCGGGACGGGCTGGAAACAACGCTTTCCGACATTACGCCGGAAAGGGCCTTGAATTCCGCAACGCATGAGCTCGCGGCGAGCTCCAGGGGGATTGTGACATGAGAACTACCAAGGGCGCGGCCCGGGCCAAGGCCAAACGACGCCTGTTCCGCAAGGTCAAGGGTTTTCGCGGCGGCCGCCACCGCCTGCTGCGCACGGCCAAAGAGACGCTGGTGCGCGCCGGCGTGTTCGCCTTCCGCGACCGTCGCAACCGCAAACGCGACTTCCGCCGGCTGTGGATCATCCGCATCAATGCGGCGGCTCGCGAGCACGGTCTGCGCTACAGTCAATTCATCGACGGGCTGGCCAAAGCCGGCATCGAGTTGGATCGCAAGACGCTATCGGAAATGGCGATCCACGACGCACCGGGGTTTGCCGCCGTCGTCGCCAGCGTCAAACAGGCCCTCGAGGCGGCCGATACCGAAAAGGTGGCAGCCGGCGCGGAAGCGGAAACGGTGACAGCCGGCGCGTGATGTTTTGAAGCATCCGCATCACTAGCACGAGCGCGACGCCGGTGGCACTTGATGAATTCCTGGAAGAGCTGGACCGACTGACCGCCGAGGCCTTGCTGACCTTCACTGCGGCCGGCGATGCCGAGGCGCTCGAGCGGGCACGCGTCGAATTCCTGGGTGCCCGCAGCGGCCGGCTCAAAAATGTCCAAAAGAGCCTGGCCAACGTCGATCGGGAAGACAAGCCGGCTGCCGGCAAACGCTTCAACGACGTCAAGACGGCAATCGAGTCCGGCTTCCAGGACGCCAGGCAGCGGCTCATAGCCAGCGGCCCCAGCGCGGCCGAGACCGCTGGCCTGGATATCACGCTGCCGGGCTCCCGCCCGCGGCTGGGCCACGTGCATCCCATCACCCGCACGATCGAAGATCTCAAAGAGATCATGGGCCGGCTGGGATTCAGCGTGGCCGCCGG
>DATCFX010000729.1:0-4265 GCA_036509275.1 Pirellulales bacterium
GCATCTGCTCCTGGCAGCTCGCGGCCGCCGATCCGACGCATCCGCCCGATGCGGCCAGCTTGTTCAATGGCCATGCCGCCCGTGCGGACTACCTGCACGTATTCGACTACTCGGGCCGGCGCGTGACGCGCGGCGACCTGGACTTTGATGCCTGGCAAGGCTGGCAGGCCGAGCTGGCGCACAAGCTGGCGGTGACGATTGGATTTTTCTATGGCAATTTTGTGGCCGGTAGCCGCCGGGCGGTGATCGACGGCGTCGAGCCGATCGATCGGCCGAGCGAATCGATCCAGTTCGAGTTGTTCGAATACATCTACCACCAGATTTTGCGCAAAGACGCCGATTGGGTGGCCCGGGACCTGCTGCGCGAGCATTTTCGCCAGCATAGCGAGCAGGTGGCGGCCCATGCGTATGACAGCAGCCGCGTGAGTTGCCTGCTGCTGTACACGTCGGCGGAGAGCATGCTGGATCAACTCATCGACCGGCCGCTGGACCAGGGCGACGTGCTCTCCAACGCCAACACGATCATCTACATGGGCAAGGTGCGCGACGGCCGCCGCCTGGGCCGCGCCCTCTACGTCGCCAAGCATCGCGGCAGCGCCGCCAGCGACGAGATCGTGCCCTACACCATCGACACCAGCGGCCTGCAGCTGGAAGAGTAGCCCGTGCTCCTCACGCCGCTGCGCCCCAACTTTTCACTTTTCACTTTTCACTTCTCCCCTAGCCTAGTGCAGTCCGTGGATCACGACTGCCTTGAGCTCGGTCATTTCTTCCACGGCGTATTTGGGGCCCTCTTTGCCAAAGCCGCTGTCCTTCAATCCGCCATAGGGCATGAGATCGGCCCGCCAGGCCGGGCCCCAGTTGATGTGGATGTTGCCCGAGTCCACCTGCCGGGCAAAGCGCAGCGCCCAATCCAAGTTCTGCGTAAAGATGCCGGCGCTCAGGCCGTAGGGTGAGTCATTGGCCATCGCGATCGCCTGCTCGATGCTGTTGGCCCGCGTCACCGCCACGGCCGGCCCGAAGACTTCGTCGCAACTGATCCGCATTTTCGGCGAGACGTCGGCCAGCAGCGTCGGCTGGAACAGGGCTCCCTGACGCGTGCCGCCGGTCAGCACCCGGGCTCCTTGCGATACGGCTTCGTCCACCCACTGGCCGACGCGCACGGCGTCGTTCTCGCGAATCATCGGGCCCATTTGGGTTTTTTCGTCCAGTTGGTTGCCCGCCACGATGGCGGCGACCTTGGGCTTGAGCACCTCGAGCAGTTGGTCGTAAATGGGCTCCAGCGCAATCACGCGTTGCGTCGAGATACACACCTGGCCGGCGTTGCCGTAACCGGTGGCCACCGTGGCTTCGGCCACTTTGGCCAGGTCCGCGTCGGGCATCACGATCAGCGGACTGTTGGAGCCCAGCTCCATCGTGATGCGTTTCAGCCCGGCGATCTTGCACAGGTGTTCGCCCACATCGCGGCTGCCGGTGAACGTGATCTTGCGAACGCGGGGATCGGATACGAGGGCGTCGCCAATGGTCCCCCCGGATCCGGTCAGACAGGAAATGCCCAGTGGCGGCACGCCGGCTTCGAGCAGGATTTCCACCAACTTCAAGGCCGATAGCGGCGTGTCGCTGGCCGGCTTCAGCACGACGGCATTGCCGGCGGCCAGGGCCGGGCCAACCTTGTGGCAGACCAAATTGAGCGGAAAATTGAAGGGCGTAATGGCCACGACCACGCCGCACGGCACGCGGAGCGTGAACCCCAGCCGGCCGGCTCCGCCGGGGGCACCGTCCAGCGGCAGCACTTCGCCGCCGATTCGCCGGGCTTCTTCGGCCGAAATGTCGAGCGTTTCCTTGGCTCGCGAAACCTCGAAGCGTGCCTCGCGCAGCGTTTTGCCTTCTTCCTGGCTGAGTATTTTGGCCAGTTCATCGGTTCGCTGCGTCAGCAGGTCGGCCGCCCGCCGCAGCATTTGCCCGCGGTCGTAGCCGCTGGTGCGGCGCATCACGGCGGCACCTTCTACCGCGCCGTCCAGGGCCGCCGCCACATCTTCGGCCGTGGCCTTGGGCACCGTATCGATGACCGAACCGTCAAACGGGTTGCGCACTTCGATCATGGCGGCTTTGTCGACCCACTCGCCGCGATAAAACATCCGCATAAACCCCTCCCAGCGTGCATTCGAATGGCCCCGCGTGCCGTCGCCCCATTGTGCGGCTGCCGCGAGCGATAGAAAAGCCCTGGAATCGCGAAAACCGGTCGGTGCCCTGCCTTCTGGGTTGGGAATTCTCGGGCGATGGGCGTAAAATCGCCGCGTCCTTTCGCCACCAGAGCCTGCCTTGCATGCTGTCCGATTTCGCCAGCCGCGCGCGACCCGCCGCTTTGTGGCTTGCCGGCTGCCTGGCTTGGTGGGGCCAATCAACTGCCGTGGCAGCTAATCCGCCGGCCTGGACCGCCGATGCGTCGCTGCGCGATGTGGCGATGGTCGATCCCCAAACCGGCTGGGCCGTCGGCGATCGCGGCGTGATCTGGCATACGGCCGATGGCGGCCGGACTTGGGAGATTCAACCATCGGGCGTCGCCTGCACGCTGAACTCCGTGCAGTTTATCGACCGCCTGCACGGTTGGGTTGCCGGCGGCTACCAGCGGCCTTACAGCCGACGCTCGGCCGGCGTGCTGCTGCGGACCCACGACGGCGGCCAAACCTGGCAATCGGACTTGCAGCCGCTGCTGCCCGCGCTCAAGAGCATCCGCTTTTTCAACGCCAACGAAGGTTGGGCGCTAGGGCTGGCGACGCAGGCTTTTGCCGCCGGCCTGTTCGTCACCGAAGACGGCGGCCGCAGTTGGGCGCCGGTCATTGCAGCCGATACCTACGAGTGGGAAGCCGCCGATTTCGTCAACCCGCGATTCGGCGCTCTGGCCGGTGGCCGGGGACAAATGCGGATTGTCCGTCGCCGAGCGATCGAGCCGGCCGAAGCCCTGGCGCTGGGTCTGCGGCACACCCACGGCTTGCGACTGGCCGCGGATTCTACCGGCTGGCTGACCGGCGACGGCGGATTGCTGTTGGCCACCGCCGACTCGGGGCGGCATTGGAAACTGCCGGCCGCCGCCGCCCCGTTGCCCGAGGGTTTTGAAGGCTGGGCCATTGCAGCGCGCGGCCAGCAAGTCTGGATCGCCGGTTCGCCGGGGAGCGTGATTTGGCACTCGGCCGATGCCGGGCACACTTGGACCGCCCAGCCGACGAACTCGCTCGTGCCCATCCGCGCCCTGGAATTCGTCGACCATGAGCACGGTTGGGCCGTCGGCAGCCTGGGCCTGATTCTGTCGACGGCCGACGGCGGGCGCACCTGGCAGCGGCAACATGCCGGCGGCACGCGGGCCGCCTGGTTGGGACTGCTGGGCGAAGCGGGTTCGGCACCTCTGGAACTCATCACGAACCTCTCGGCCAGCGAAGGCTACCTGGGCGTGGTCGACCTCCTCACGCGGGCCGATCTCGAACCGATCTCCGGCACCTCGGCACTGTCCGGCACACGCGCGAGCGAAGCCCTGTTGCTGGCCGGGGCCAGCGAAGTGGAAACGGCCGGTGCGTTTCCGGTCCGCCAGTCCGGGCTGTCCATTCCGGCCGAGCAACTTGCCGCGGCCTGGGATCGCGCCGGCGGCGTGCAGGGCCTGGCCCGCTTCGAAGCCTATCTGGTGCGGCAAATCCGCACCTGGCGGCCCGACGTGATTGTGACGCACGCGGCCAGTCCGCGCGGCGAGGATCCGCTGGGACACGCGATCAATCAGTTGGTCCTGCGGGCCGTCGAGCAAGCCGGCGATCCTTCGCGCTATGCAGAACTGGATCAGCGGCTGGGGCTCAAGCCGTGGCGTGTGCAGAAGGTGTTTGGTTATTTGCCGGCCGGGCGATCCGGAGCATTGAGCCTTTCGGCCTCGCAATTGGCCCCGCCGCTGGGTTGCGCCCTGGCGGACGTGGCCGACCGTGCTCGAGCCGTGCTGGGTGCGGAATTGGATGCGGCACCCGCGAAGTTGAGCTTTCAACTCCTCGTGGATCGCGTGCCGCAGGGGGCCGGCACGCATGATTTCTTCAGTGGCATTGTGCTCCCCGCCGGCGGCGAGGCGCGCCGCGCGCCGCTGGCAGAGTCTCAGCGGCCCGACGAATTGCTGCGGCGATCGAACCAACGGTTTCGCAATTTGCAGGCGATTTTGGCCTACCTGGAGCGCAAGAACGTCACGCACGACCAGATGTTGGCTGAAATGGGCCAGATGGTCGCCGATCTCGAGCCGG
>DATCFX010000730.1:0-1004 GCA_036509275.1 Pirellulales bacterium
TGCTCGTTTATCCACTTCTTCGGCACGGTGCCACTCATGCCGCTCAAGCTGATCGCGCAACCGAAGCAACAGTGGGTTTGCAGCGACCAGATCTTTCCGGCCTCGAACCGTCCCTGGCTGCGGCAGCACCCGATCGCCCGAGCCACCGTCGTGCGGGGCCAGTCTGGCGTGCTGACGGCCATCTTCCTGATGCCTTGAAGGATCGAAGTTGCTAGCCCAACTTCCCCAGCGATTGACGTAAGGATCGGCCGAAAAATAAC
Organism: Pirellulales bacterium; assembly: GCA_036509275.1. Lineage (GTDB taxonomy): Bacteria > Planctomycetota > Planctomycetia > Pirellulales > PNKZ01 > DATATB01. Next base: position 261 of record DATCFX010000730.1, read on the forward strand.
TTCCGTTTTTCCCGGCCTCTCTCCCTGCCCTCTCCCGCAAGGGGCGAGGGGTTTGCGGAGAAGTTATTTTTCGTTCGATCCTTACGTCAAAACAGCGTCCGAAAAAATCGCTCGCCCACCGATTTCTTTCAAACCCTGGGGAAGTTGGGCTAGCGCGTGATTCGGCCGGTGGGCCGCCGCGCCTGTTCTAATTGCGCGGCCAAGCGCCGGCTGGCGGCGTGCCGCGCATCGACGCCCAGCGCCCGCTGCACGTCGCGCCAGGCGTCGTCGGGCAAGCCCGCCCGGGCTTCGGCTTCGGCCAGGCTGTAGAACAGTGCAGCGTCGGGTGCGCCGTGCGCGGCGGCCTGGGCCAGAGCGTCGACGGCATCTTGCTGGCGCCCGAGCGCCGCCAACGCCATGCCTTCGAGGTAAGCCACTTGCCGCGGCTCTTCGCCCGGCGGATAGGTGTCGGCCAGCGTTTGCAGGTTCACCAGTGCTCGCTCCGGCTGGCCGAGCCGGCGGTAGCACTCGGCCAGTTCCAGCAGCGTGTCGCGGCTTTCGGGGGCGAGGCTCAATGCCTTGTGAAACGCGGCCAAGGCATCACGCTGGTGGCCCCCGGCCACTTCGATCCGGCCGGCCAGCATCCAGGCCGACGGCGAGCGGGGATTGAGGTCGATCGCCGACCGCACGTCTTGCCTCGCACGCGTGGCGTCGCCGGAGGCCAGCCGCATTTCGGCGGCCCGCACCAGCAGCGTGTCGTCCTCC
>DATCFX010000731.1:0-2002 GCA_036509275.1 Pirellulales bacterium
GCCTGCGGGCCAGAAGATCGCCATGTCCAAACCTGTGGCCAGCGCCCGATTGTGGCAAACCTGTGGCAGCGCGATCGCCGCAGGCCGGATGGCACTTTGCATCTTGCTGGCGCTGGCCGCCAGCCACGCCGCGGCGCAAACGCCTTCGCCCGCTTTTCGGCCGCCGATGCCGATCTGCTACCAGCCGGTCGAGTTCATCGGGCCGCCCGGCACGCAACTCTCGGTTGCCGCCCAAGGCGCGTTTCTTGAGCCGCAAAGGTTGCCGCAGGTGGCCAGTCTGCTCGTCGGCCCGCTGTACCGCATTCGCGTCACGGGCCTGACCGGCGAAGCGGGACGCGAAGTCTTCCCGACCGTCGAATTGATCGACCGCCTGTGCCCTCCGCCGGGCCAGGAGCTGCGGTTTCCAATTCCCATCGAACTGACCGAAGACGACTTGCGGCTGGCGCTATCCGGCCATTTCGTCACGCGCGTGATCTACGTCGAGGATCCGGCCGTCGCACTCGCGGCGGTGGGCGATCCCGAGCATCCGAGCTGGTTTGATATCGGGCCGGGCCTCGATCCGCTGAAAGAGGCGAAGCACTGGGGCCGGCCGATCGCCATTTTGCGCCTAGGCGGCCGCTTGCCCGACGACACGCGTGGTCCCGACATGCACTTCCTGGCCGGTTGCCCGCCGGTGGTGCTGCACGGCCCGCCGCGCCGCGCGCCGATCGCAACTGCCGCCGCCACCCGTGCCCCGGGTGCCCAACCATGATGTCGCGGACGACTTGCCCAGCGGGTTGCTCCGGCCGCCGCCGGCTGGCGGTGCTGGCTATGGCTGCGCTCACGCTTTGTTCGTGCCAGTCGGTCATGCCGCGCAACCCTGGGCTGCAAGCGCCACCCTCCCCTGCCCTGCCCGCCGCGGGCGCGGTTTCCGCGACCAGCGGTCGCGGCTTGATGCAAGACATTTCCGTGACCAACGGTCGCGGCATTGTGCCGGAGCGCGGGCCGAATCTGGGGCCGAACATTCCGCTTTGTCCCGGCCCGCCGCCGATCCCCTACGACGTCAAGTGTACGGCCTGTGCCAGCGACGAAATGCTGTGCGACGGCGGCGACCGCAAGCTGCCGGTGATGGTCTCGCCCGACTGGCGGCTGTATGGGCTCGATCCGCAAGACACGGTCATGCACTTCGACACGCTCGACGGCCGCACGCTCGTCGAGCCTTCCAACTGCGTCTGCGTGTATGCCCCCCGCTTCGGCGCGGTGCGCAACGTCGCCCGGCTGGCTGGCAGCGAGCAGATCGACGTGCCCAATGGCATGGTGCTGCCGTTGGCCGCGGGGCGCCAGCAAGAACTGAAGATCCCGGCTACGAGCTTGCAGCGTTACCAGGCGCGCGGCGAAGTCGGCCGGCGGCTGCCCGAGGATTTTGTCGCCGGGGTGAATCCCGTTCCCGTCACCAGCGTGCTGCGGCCCGTCGGGTTCCAGGACACGTTTCTGCCGTTCGAGAACCTGCGGGTGATTCGCCAGGGCATTTACCAGAGCGACGAAAAGGCGCGGCTGGCCCAGGCCATCGAAGCAGCGATCGTGTGGACCGACGAGCAGGCCTTGCAAGTCACGATCAGCGGCCAGGCGGCCGTGGCATTGAGCGGCGACCAGCGAACCCAGGCGACGTACGCGGTCAAGGATCTCCGCGACCATCCCTGTTTGCGGGTCCTGAAAGTGGCCTCGACCCAGACGGCCCGACCCGGCGACACGGTGGATTTCACCATCCGCTTCGACAATCTCGGCGACCAGCCGCTGGGTAATCTCGTGCTGGTCGATCATCTGACGACGCGGCTGGAATACGTGCCCGGCAGCGCCCAGTCGAGCGTCGAGACGCGGTTCACCGGCACACCGGCCGGCGACGGCAAGTCGAGCGTGCTGCGTTGGGAAGTCGCCGAGCCGCTGGAGCCCGGCCAAGGCGGCCTGGTGCGCTTCCGCTGCCGCGTGCTGTAGGCATTGCTGGCGGACGAGCGGCAATTGCCCT
>DATCFX010000732.1:0-1328 GCA_036509275.1 Pirellulales bacterium
GACAAAGAAAATCTAAAATTCTCGCTGGCCTCCAGCCGCTCGGCGCTGGCCGAAATCGAAGGCCAAGTCGCCCGCAAGCAAGCCAACTCCAAGGCCGCCGTGACCATTCAGTGCTATCCGACGCCCATCAGCCACTCGGTCTCCGGCCAGGAGATCCATTTTCGGCTGTGCGGCGGGCGGATCGTCTACGTGCCGATGGAAGAGCTGATGGCCGCTTTCGAGCAAGAGGCCAAGTCGCGCGTCGAACTGCTGCGCGATCGGCCTGTCGTCAACGGCACGCTCGGTCCGGAAGGCGATTTTCGCATGCGCTATACGCTGGAGCGCGAGTCGCTGCCGGGCGGCCGCTTCAAGGTCGAGGCCACGTTCAACTTCTTGCCCGTCGAAGAAAATCTGGGCGAAAGCTTGCAGACGGCGCTGGCGCCCGGGTCGGATCTCGAGGAAATCTTGGCCAAAGCCCGTGTCCGGCAAACGACCGTCACGCTCTGGACCTATCCCGACAGCTTCGCCATGTATCGGGCTGTCAAGAAAGAGCTCTACGGACGCGGCTTCGCGGTGGCCGGCCGCCCACTGGAAATGGGCCAACCCATCGGCGCCTCGACCAGCGGCACCCGCTCGGCAGCCCAATAGGGGCGCCAGGCGCAACTGCACCGGGCTGCCGAGCAACACGCTTGCGCACTCATTGCCAGCGAACCTCCGCCGACAGATAATCACGGCGCGAACCGGAGCGGCCGGCGCCGCGCGTGGCTCTGAACCATCACGGAGAGTTGCCATGACAGAGTTTCATGGATGGGGCACCATGGCGGCCGGCCAGCCGCTCGCTGCGTATGCCTTCGACCCCGGACCGATCAAGCCGGAAGAAGTCGAAATCGCCGTCGAGTATTGCGGTCTCTGCCATTCGGACCTTTCGGTCATCAACAACGAATGGGGCCTCTCGCGCTACCCGCTCGTGCCGGGGCATGAAGCGGTCGGCCGCGTCGTGGCGTTGGGCGAGCAGGCCAAGGGGCTGAAGCTCGGCCAGCGCGTGGGCATCGGCTGGACCGCCGAAAGCTGCATGTTCTGCCGCCCATGCCTCAGCGGCGATCAGCACCTGTGCGCCCAAGCCGTGCCGACGATTCTTGGTCACAACGGCGGCGGCTTCGCCGACCGGTTGCGGGCCCATTGGGCCTGGACCATTCCGCTGCCCGAGGGAACCGACGTCGCGGCCGCCGGCCCGCTGTTGTGCGGCGGCGTCACGGTCTTCGCCCCGCTGGCCAACTATGGCATCCAGGGCTCGGATCACGTGGGCGTGGTCGGCATCGGCGGGCTGGGTCACATGGGCATCAAGTTTG
>DATCFX010000733.1:0-4581 GCA_036509275.1 Pirellulales bacterium
TTTTGCAAGCGCTCGGCGATTTCTTCGTTTACAAGGTGCCGCCCTTCATGACCGAAGGCCGCATGGTCGACAACTGGCAGACCAGCGCATGGACGCGGCGCGTGGCGCACCTGGAAGACTTGGGCGGCGCGCCGGTGGACGAGCACTTTGCTTGACGCCGTCGGTTAGAATGTACGGCCATGAGAATCACGCTGGCCATCGCGATTTCGTTGCTGCTGGCTCCCGGAGTCGCACTTGGCGAACCAGTGCCGACGCCCCCGGCCATCGCCAGCGCGATCAAAGACTTGGGCGCCGATCGGCTGGAAACGCGGATTGCGGCGCGCGAGTTTCTTTGGAAGCTGGGGAAGGTGGCTTACCCGGCGCTCGAAGCCGCGGCCAAGAGCGACGACCTGGAAGTCTCCGCGACCGCGCGTCACTTGCTCGATCGCATCGAACTGGGCCTTTCGGCCGAGATGCCGGCTGAGTTGATCCAGGCGGCCGAGACCTTTCGGTTTGGCACTGAAGTGGACAAGACCCGCGCCTTGGTTGTACTGATCCGTTACCAGGCGGCGATTGTCTTGTGGCGCTTGGCGTCGCACGAACCGCCCGGCCGGCTGCGAACCCAGGCCTTCGAGGCCGCCTGGCAGGCGCGCTATCCACTTCTGCGCATTTGGTTGGCCACCGGTGATTTCGCCAAACTCGAAGATTTTGTCAAGGAATTGTCCACGGTCACGGGTGACAATCGCGATTACGCCTGCTATCTCACCGTGCGCGGTCAGGCCGACGAGCGGATCAAGGCCTTGCAGGCCGCGCCGACGAAGCATGCGGCTGACATGAAACTGCTCACGCTGCTGCTGCGGCTCAACGGCGATCTACCGGCCGCCTTGCAAGCGGCCCAGCAGACCGGCGACGAGAACCTGATGCGCGACCTGCTGGTCGAGCTGGGCGATTGGCAGCGGGTGCGCGCGTTGTCGGTGCCCACCAGCGTCCGCGACAAGAGCGCTTGGTTGGCATCCGTCTATCGCCTGGCCGGCGACAAGGATGGATTGGAAGAACAAATTAAGTCGCTCAAGCTCGAAGCCGAAACGCGGCAACTGGGCAGCGCCTTTCAGAGCCTTGAAATTAACGATCATGCGGCCGACGCCATCAACCTGCGCGGGAACCGGAACGTGGCGCAGAAAATGTCCGACCTTGCCGCACAAGGGCGGATGCTCGTAGCGCTCGCGTGCATCGGCATCGACAAGTCACACGATTCTTACCTCGGCTGGCTGACGGACTACTATCCTCAGCTCGCTGCGGGCAAGGTCGACGGCCCAGCGTGGGAGGCGCATCCCTTCGCCCATGCCGAACAAATCCTCTACGGCACGGTGCTCGAAGCCAGCGTGATCCTGGCAGGGCTTGGCCAGCGGAAGCCCGCCATCGAATTGGTCGACAAGCTGGCGGCAGCGACCGAGCCGCAGGACCGGCGAAACCAACTCGAACTCTTCAAGACGTATCGCAAGCTTCTGAGTCCGCCGCAGACGTTCGTGCATGGACTGCGCGTGCTCGAGCTCGCCAAGCCCAGCCAGGGGTTCGACCAGTTGTACGGACGCGGCACGAACTCGCAATTGGTCCGCTTTTGGTGGGACCTGCTGAGTCGCGACTCTCAGGAAAAGCCCTCGGCCAAGCGGCTCAGCCTGGCCGACGACTTGGCTTTTGCAGGCCCCCGGCTTCCGCCATCGAACAAGCCGTCGCTCAAGTTTTTGCGTCGGGCCGAGCTCTTGCTGCGCAAGCAGAAGCCGCTCGAGCGGATCGACGAGCAACTCCAACTCGCCCATGCTTGCGATCGGTACGGTTACAAGCAAGCGGCGATCGACGTTCTATCCCGAGCAGCGGCGGAATCGCGCTCGGCGAACATTAACATGCAACTGGCCACGATCTTGTTTGGACAGAAGCAATGGTCAGCGGCCGCCCAGCGGTATGGCCTGGCGTTCAACCAGGATCCGTCACAGATTCGCGCGCGGTATATGAAGGGATGCTCACTGCTGCGCGCCGGCCAGCAAAGGGCTGGCGAATACGAACTCGAACTGGCCCGGCTCTCGCTGCTGGCTGATGTGGCCAAGCGCAACGAGATCGCACAACTGCTCTATTCTTTGGGACTCTATCGCGAGGCGGCAGACGAATGGCAGCAGTGCGTGCGGTTTTCCGGCTGCACCACGGCGGCGGCTTTCAACGCCAACCAGGGACTGGGCAACATTGCAAGTCTTACTAAGGACCCTGCTGGGGCGGCTCGCTATTGGGATCGCTGCGCGTTGAGCATCGGCGAATTTCTGATCCCTGGGCCTGGTGTCGTGATCCGGTTCAACCATCTTATTCATCTGGCGCGTGCGCGCGGCCTGATCGAAGCGGGCGAGATCGATCGTGCGCTGGCCGAAGCGGCGCTGGGCTTCGAGGCGTTGCCCGGCGACGTCGAGTTGCCGATTGCGCTGGTGCCGATGCTCGCAGCGGCCGGCCGTGATAACGCCGCCGAACAGGTGTTCCAACGGACATTCAAGTTCTACCAGCGCATCCTGCGGCAATTTCCCCACAGCAGTTATCATCTCAACTCGGCCGCCTGGCTGGCGGCGAAGTCTCATCGCCGGCTCGACGAAGCCTTGCAGATGGCCCAACAAGCCGTGGCGCTCGAACCCGATCACTGGGCCTATACCGACACGCTGGCCGAAGTGTTCTTCCAATTTGGCGACCGCGAGCGGGCGCTGGTCTGGGCCGCTAAGAGTAGCGCGCTCGAACCGGACAACCGACTGCAAAAAAGTCGCCTCGAACATTTCCGCCACGACCCGCTGCCGCGGGAAGACACGGTCGGCCGGGCGAAAGGGAATTGACTGCCGAGGACCTGGACCTTCTGCAGCTTGCGATTGCGCCGAGCTAAAACGGAAGCGCGGGCGCAAAAAAAGAGCCCCCATCCGCTGCCGCTGGGGCGTCGGACGGGGGCTCGGCGCTGGTCGTTTGGGCGCTGGCGGGCAAATTCCGCCCGGCCAACATTACTCGTGTGTACCAAAGACCCCCGTGGCGTACCAGATCCCATTTGCACCACGCCGCATGTCATACCCGAAGACTGGGTGGCGGGCACTTACCGCACTCCAATGGCCCGACGATTGCCGCCAACAGTCGACGCAATCGACCGCGGCGTCCACTAGCCGCTCGTTCGGCCAGCTTTCGGCGCATACTTCCCGGCCTTGCAGGCCTGCCGGCAGCAAGTGGGACAGGCGCTGGAACCGGGTTTCCCAATGGTGGTGCCCCTGCACCTGGATGGCCGCCTGGTAGTTGGAGTGCGTTTTGGCCTCTTCGGCCAAAACGGGGAGCAACTGGCCAACCGTGCTAGCAGGCCGCTCCGGGTGAATGCGGACGGCAAACACCAGCGTCCGCTGCGTCAGGGTGCCGGGCGGCAGCCCCAGCACGACCCCCAGATGGTCCGCCTGGTAGCGGTAGTATTTGCCCTGCGACAGGGGCAGCGTGCTTACCACATGCCCATAAAACTCCTGGTCGCGGTGGGCCAGATCGATCATGGCAATGCCGGGGCCGTTTTGCAGTTCTTCGAAGGCCGGATGGCTGAGTAGCTTACTCGGCTGGGTGCCCGCCTTGCTGGCTGCGTCCAGCGGCAGGAACACGAGCACCGTCTTCGAAAGGGGTTCGAACAGCCGGTGGTCGCGCAGCGAGTTCTCGAATTCGTCGCGCAGCGGATCCGGGCCGTTCGATCGGAAATACACCAGCAGCATTTTTTGCTCGCGCCGAGCCTGGGCCATGGACCGGGCATAATTCGTCTGCCAGGCGATGCCTTGGCCCGACTTGGCCGTCTGCTTCTTGGCCTTGCGGGCGGTGTTCCACTGGCCGATCTTGCCCCATTTGAAGTTGAAAAGCCGGAATTCTCCGGCCGTGGCCGCTGGAGGCGCAGCGGCTGCGCCCCATACGAGGGCCGTGATTGTCAGGATCGCAACCTTTTTCCACCCAGTCATGAGGTGTACTCCTATCAACAAACCGACTTGGTTCTTCGGCCTGCGGCGCAACATGACCGCCAGCCATCGTCCGGAGGCAATCCGGTCAACGCGAAAAATGCCTCACCCGAGAAACAGGCGAGGCCGGCACGCAAGCATCAGGGCGAGATCAGTCGCCCGGTGCAAAGGGGCTGAGGAATCGGCCTCTCACCGAAGACATCCGAATCCAGCGGCAAGCCGCACGTTGGCCGCCGGCACTGGAGACGTCTTGCAAATGGGATTTTCCGGTTCATGCAGCTTCGAGGCCTACGTCCTTGGATGGTGTCCGTTTGCTGGATGACTCTTCCGTTCCAGCAAACCTTAACGATTGGAGACCTCGGGTTTATCAGGTAGGCTAGCGAGATTCAACCGGCTGGGTTTTTGACTTCAGCCAAATGGTGGCGAGCGGAACCTCAGCATTAGCGGCGGGCATAATCGTTGATAAAGCCAAACAGATACACGGGTTATGATGCAATCTGGAGGCGCGGCATGCGGCGAGCTTGGCGGTACCGCATTCAATCCAGCTGCGTGGCGCTAAGCTGCATGCTTGCTGTCGCTTACGGACAAAGTGCCCAGCCGGATAAGAATTCCG
>DATCFX010000734.1:0-9367 GCA_036509275.1 Pirellulales bacterium
AGCCGCTGCATCGCCAGGCCTTGGAAATCCGGAAAACCGCCCTGGGCGAAACCCATCCCGACTACGCCGTCAGCCTGAGCAACCTGGCCGAACTGTACCATCACATGGGCGACTTCGCGCGTGCCGCGCCGCTGTTTCGTCAGGCCCTGGAAATCGACAGGCACGCGCTGGGCGAAGCACACCCCGAATATGCCACGCGGCTGACGAACCTGGCCGGGCTGTACTCAGATCTGGGCGATAACGCTCGCGCCGAACCGCTGCTTCGGCAGGCGCTCGAAATCCGCAGAAAGGCCTTGGGCGAGGCGCATCCCAATTTCGCCGGTAGCCTGAATGGTCTGGGGCGGCTGTACACCGACAGGGGCGACTATGCCCGAGCCGAGCCGTTCTATCGCCAGGCACTGGAAATCCGCAAGGCAGCCCTGGGCGAAGACCATCCCGACTACGCCGTCAGCCTCAATAACCTGGCGCTGGTGTATCGGAACCTGGGCGACTTTGCCCGGGCCGAACCACTCTATCGCCAGGCGCTGGAAACGAACAAGCAAGCCCTCGGCGTGGCCCATCCCGGCTATGCGCTGGCCCTGAACAACCTGGCCGACTTGTACGAGGGCATGGGCGACTACGCCCGCGCCGAGCCGCTTTTTCGGCAGGCGCTCGAGATTCGCAAAACGACTTTGGGCGAGGCGCACCCCAATTACGCTTGGAGCCTGCACAACCTGGCTCTGCTCGAACTCTCGCAGGGGCGCGCGGCCGAAGCGGAGAAGCACTTGCGGCAGGCCGTGGCGATTCAGCGCAAAAGTCTCGATACCACCGGCGGCGTGCAATCCGAGCGACAACAGTTGGCCATGGCCCGCGACGTGCGCGTGACGCTCGACCACTACCTTGCCGCGGCATTGGCGGCCGGCATTGCACCCGGCGAATTGTATGCCGAAGCCGCCGCCTGGAAAGGAACGATTGCGGCCCAGCAGCAAATGGTCCGGGCCAGGCAGCGTGCGCTGGCCGCTGATCCGAATTCGGAACTGGCCAAACTCTTCGCCGAATTGCAGCAGCAGACGCGAAAACTCGCCGCCATGTTCCGCTATGCGCCCAAGCCTGCAGAGGCAACCCAGTTCCGGCAAACGATGGACCAGTTGAACCAATCGGTCGAAGCGCTCCAGCAAAAGCTGTCGCAACTCGATCCAAATTTCCATCAAGCCTGGGCTGAGCGGACGCTCTCCAGCGGCCGGCTGACCCAAGCGTTGCCAGCCGGTACGGCACTCGTGGATCTATTGGAATACAGGCATTTTCTGCCGCCGAGCAAGCCGGAAGTAAAACCGCGACAGGAGCGGCGCTACCTGGCATTCGTCCTGCGCCGCGATCAGCCGGCCGCCTGCGTCCAATTTGGTCCCAGTGCGCCGATCAACCAACTGGTTGACGCCTGGCGAAAGGGCTTTGGCGCATTGCCGACACAGGCCGGAAAGTCGCCCGGCGAGGAGCTGCGGCGGCTGGTTTGGGGGCCGGTCGCCCGCGAACTGGCCGATTGCCAAACCGTGCTCGTCTCGCCCGACGGCGCGCTGGCTCGGCTGCCGTGGGGCGCATTGCCGGACGCCAAGCCAGGCACCTATTTGCTCGAAGAGCGGGCATTCGCCGTGGTGCCGATTCCACAACGGCTGCCAGAATTGCTGGCCGCGCCGACTTCTCCAGCCGACGCTTCGCTGCTCTTGGTCGGCAACGTCGATTTCGGCGCCGCATCGAGCGCGACCGACGCCGGGCTGAGCCGCGCCGCCGTGGCACACGGCGATCGGATCGTCTGGCCGCCGCTGGCCGGCACCAAAACCGAGATCGACGAAGTGCAAAAGCTCTTTGGCGAGCGTTTCTCGTCCGTGCGGCCCGACGTGCTCGAAAATGCACAGGCCACCGAGGAAGGCCTGCGGCTGGCCGCCGGTCGGCACCGCTGGCTGCATTTGGCCACGCACGGTTTCTTTGCGCCATCCGGGATCGGTTCAGCGCCGGTTCTTCCGGCCGCCAAGTCCAGTTCCGCGCCCACACCACCAGTGGCGGGAATCGGAGTGTGGTTGGAAGTGCAGGCCGGACATAGTGTGGTGACCCGAATCCAGCCCGGCGGCGGGGCCGCCAAGGATGGCCGATTGCTGGTGGGCGACGAGATCGTGTCGGTGGCGACAGCCGACGGCCAATGGCTGCCGACAGCCGGCAAAGCACTCGGCGACGTGATCGCCAAACTCCGCGGCCCGGTCGGAAGCACGGCCCGCATCAAAATCCGGCATCGGCCGACGCCCGACAAGGCGGCTGGGGCTGAGACGCCGGTGCCGGGCGACGAAATCGAACTGGCGCTCACGCGTGCTCCGCTGCCGGCTCAATGGTCGGCCGCCCCGCAACCGAGCAAGGGAGAGGACCTGTCCGGCTCGCATCCCGGTCTGCTGTCGGGCATTGTGCTGGCCGGGGCCAATCGACCGCTCAACGTGGATCGCGACGACGGCATTCTGACAGCCTTTGAGGTTTCGGAGCTCGACCTGGCACACGTCGAGATGGTGGTGCTTTCGGCGTGCGAAACCGGCTTGGGCCAAGCGGCCGGCGCCGAAGGCGTGTTAGGCTTGCAGCGGGCCTTCCAAGTGGCCGGAGCCCGGACGGTCGTCTCGGGACTGTGGAAGGTGCCGGATCGGGCGACGCAAATGTTGATGGTCCGGTTCTACGAGAATCTCTGGCAGAAGAATCTGCCCAAGTTGGCCGCACTGCGCGAAGCCCAGCTCTGGATGCTGCGCGAAGTGCCCAAGGATCCCGCTCTCGCAGCCGAGGCCAGCCGCGGCCTCGCGCTGAGCTCGGAGCCGGCAGCTACAGCAGACCAAGGGCTCTCGCCGCGCTATTGGGCCGCCTTCGTCCTCTCGGGCGATTGGCGGTAGGCACGTCACCGGCAAGCTTGCGCTTGCCGCTCGCCACGGCGCTTACTCACCCTTTCGGCACGGCGGTGGTCGTGACCACGAGGTTGTCGCGGTGGATGACTTCCTGGTAGGGGCAGTGGCCGAGCGTGGCGGCGATGGTCTCGGTCCGCTGCCCTTTGATGCGGGTCATGTCGTCGGCACTGTAGTTGATCAGGCCACGGGCAAACTCGAAGCCGGCCACGTCGCGCAGCGCGACGACGTCGCCCTTTTTGAACGTGCCGCCCGAGTCGATCACGCCGATGGCCAATAGGCTGCGCCCCTGCTGCTGCACGGCCCGGCGAGCACCATCATCGAGCGCCAGATAGCCGCGCGGCTGCACAGTGAAACCGATCCAGCGTTTGAACGAAGGGATCGTCTGACCGTGGGCGACAAACAGCGTGCCGACATTTTCGCCGGCCAGAATCTTTTTGAGCGCGCCGGGCTGCCGTCCGCTGGCGATGATCACGTTCTCGCCGGAGAGCGTGGCCATGCGCGCCGCATTCAGCTTGCTGGCCATGCCGCCTTTGCTCAGCCCGGTGCGCTGGTCGCGGACCAGGGCAAAAATGCTCTCGTCCAGCCGCGTTACGGTCGAAACCAACTTGGCGCCAGGCTGCCGCGGGTCGCCGTCGTACAGGCCGTCGACGTCGGAGAGGAGCACCAGCAGCGGCGCGCGGATCAGGTTGGTGACCATCGCGGCCAGCTTATCGTTGTCGCCGAAGGTGGTTTGCAGTTCCTCGACGCTGACCGTGTCGTTTTCGTTGATGATCGGCACCGCGGCATATTCGTCGAGCAAGGTCAGCAGCGTGTTGCGCACGTTAAGATAGCGGGACCGTTCGTCAAAATCTTCGGCGGTGAGCAGAATCTGCGCGGCGTGCCGCCCAAACGAGCGGAGCGAGCGGTCGTAGGTCTGCACCAGGTAGCTTTGGCCCACGGCGGCCACGGCTTGCAGATGCGCCAGATCGCGGGGCCGTTCGGCCAGGCCCAGCAGGCCCATGCCGGCTCCGACCGCGCCAGAACTGACCAGCGCGACCTTACGGCCGGTCGCCAGCACCTCGTGCAGCTCCAGGGCCAGTTCGGCCACGCGGTGTTCGTTGAGCGTGCCGTCGGGGCGGGTCAGCACGCGCGTGCCCACCTTGACGACCAGCGTCTGCGAGGCGGTGGCGATTTCCTGGCGTACGAGGTCGCTCATGTGGCAAGGCAGTCTGGGGGCAAGGGGACGCGTGCCCCCTAAACATACCGCTCACGTCGCACGCTAGAAAGCCGCGACGGTGGGTCGCGCTGGAGCGGGCGCCCGACGGCGGCGCGGCTTTCTTGATTGTGAAATCGGCGTTGGGCGTTAGAATTGGATGAGTTGCTGCGGCGCGTCGCTTACCGTGCAGTTTCTCCCCCATCTCGACTGCCCATTTATGAGCGAACTCCACGACGAGTGCGGGGTGGCGGCGATCTACCACCTGCCGGGCGAGGTGATCAGCCCACTGTGCCCCGAGCAGGGCCCCGAAGAAGTCTCGCGGCTGATGCCCCGCATGCTCCTGGACATCCAGAACCGCGGCCAACTCTCGGCCGGCATGACCACGTTCAGCCTCATGCGCAAGCAGCTCATCGATACGCACAAAGAGCTGGGCGGCGTGAGCGAGGTTTTTCGCTTGAGCCATCGCGGCAAAGCCGAAAGCCTGATGAAGGAATACGCCGGCCGGGCCGCTATCGGCCACGTCCGCTATGCCACCTGCGGGGCCGAAGACCGCAGTTACGCCCAGCCGTTCGAGCGGCACCACCTGCAAAAGCACAAGTGGTTCAGCTTCGCCTTCAACGGCCAGCTTGCCAATTATGCCGAGCTGCGCGACGAATTGCTGGCCCAGGGCGACAATCACTTGGCCCGCGAAACCGATACCGAAATCCTGATGCACGAGATCAGTTGCGAACTCTCCGGCGACCAGCGGCCGACGCTCGTGGACCTGTGGCGCAACGTGAATCGCAAGCTGGATGGCGCCTATTCGCTGGTGCTGCTCAACGCCGTGGGCGACATGCTCGTGGTCCGCGACCCGCTGGGCATCAAGCCGCTGTGCTACGCCTGGGAATCGCCGCTGTTTGCCTGTGCCAGCGAAAGCGTGGCCTTACTGAACCTGGGCTTTTCTCCGGAGTCGATCAAATCGCTGCTTCCGGGCCAGGCAATCACGATCACCGGCGGGCGGTTCGAGATTCAGCGTTTTGCCGCCAGCCCCCGGCAGGCCCATTGCTTCTTCGAATGGGTCTATTTCGCCAACGTGGCCAGCACGATGGACAACCGCAGCGTGTATTTATCGCGGACGCGGCTGGGCGAAGAGCTGGCGCGGCTCGAAACGCTGACGCTGGACGAGGATACGATCGTCGTGCCGGTGCCCGACACGAGCAAAGCCGCGGCCGACGCCATGGCCTACCGCCTCAACATCCCCTCGCGCGAGGGCCTGATCCGCAACCGCTACACGGGCCGCACGTTTATCGAAGGCTCGAAGAATCGCCGCCGCAAGGCCGAGAGCAAGTACACGCCGCTGCGCGAAGTGCTCGAAGGCAAACGCGTGATCCTGGTCGAAGACTCGATCGTCCGCTCGACGACCATGAAAGTGCTGCTCGGCCGCATTCGCGACCAGGGCCGGGCCCGCGAGATTCACGTCCGCATCGCCTGCCCGCCGATCGTGGCTCCCTGCTTCTACGGCATCGACATGTCGACGATCAACGAACTGTTCGCGCCAAAATTCCTGGACGAAGGGCATTTGACCGAAGCCGGCCAGGCCCGGATGGCCGACCAATTGGGCGCCGATTCGCTTCGTTATCTGCCCATCGAATCGATCGCCCGGGCCATCGGGTTCGACTCCGATCAGCTCTGCCAGGCCTGCATCACCGGCGAGTACCCCACGGCCTGCGGCCAGGATCTGTATCAGATAGCCCTGCAAAACGCCCGCAGCAACATCGTCGAGCGCACCTACGAGCGCCGCCAAATCGCCACCGGCTGACGCAGCGGAATCCATCGCGCCGTAGCGGAATTCGTGAGAATTCCGGAGGATAGCGCGCAAGCTCCTGGGTCGAATCAAGGATTCAGAACGATTTTTTGACCGACCCGTTTTTGGCTCGCCGTAGCGGAATTCGTGAGAATTCCGGAGGACAGCGCGCAAGCTCCTGGGTCGAATCAAGGATTCCGAACGACTTTTTCAAAAAATAGTTCTGACCCGTTTTTGGCTTTGACCCGTTTTTGGCTTCCGAAGACCCCGGAGTGAAGTCGGATGGACGAAGACGGCCCCGGTCGCGTCGAGTGCCTTTGCTATGCGCCGGCAGGCGTGCTGCCCATGCTGCTGGGCGGGGCGATGCTTCTATACGGCATCGCGTTCGCCAGCATGATCGACCCCACGATCACGGGTTTCGAGTGGTACAGGACCCTGCTGGCGAAGCTATTTCCGGCATTTCTGGTGCCAACCGCAATCGTGTGCTTCGGCGCGACCTTTTCGAGCTTATGCGTGGCATTCGCCGCCACCGGCCGAAGCCGTGTCCGCCCGACGGCGTGGCGTGTGGCCGTGGCGACCGGAATCATCACAGCTTGCATCGCCTTGGCATGGGCAGTCGTTGTCTATGCCCTCTGAACCAGGCCGCGACGTGTTGACCCGACTGACGCAAGCGAAGAAATTCGTGGTTTACCGTGCCAGTCGAGGGGGATCGGTTGGGCCGTCGCGCGCGGCGGGTTGCAAACTCAAAATGCTGTCGAGCGAGCCGCCGGTCATGGCGCTCGCCAGCACGCGCGCGTCGTGCTCCAGATAGGCCAACTGCTTGGCGACCAGTTTTTGGTTGACGAACTCACCGGCTTGCGTCGCGGCGCGGTCCATCAACGCCGGCAACCAAGGTGCGCTGGCAACCTCCTCCGCCACCGGGCCAGCGGCGGCTGGAACCGGCCCCGCAGCCGGCTCGGGCCGCAGGCAAAAAAGGGGGTCAGAGTGCGTCGGCGTAAGCCGAGC
The DNA here is from genome assembly GCA_036509275.1 of Pirellulales bacterium. Lineage (GTDB taxonomy): Bacteria > Planctomycetota > Planctomycetia > Pirellulales > PNKZ01 > DATATB01. Next base: position 6,890 of record DATCFX010000734.1, read on the forward strand.
GTCAAAACGGGGTCAGAACGATTTTTTAAAAATAGTTCTGACCCCTTTGTTCAGCGCAGCCCGCCTGAGACGCGGATGCTTTCGCCGGTGATCCAGCCGGCCTCGGGCGAAGCGAGGAAGACGACGGCCGAGGCGATTTCGCCGGGCTGGCCTAAGCGACCCAGTGGCGTGTTGGCGGTGAACTGCTTTTCGTAGTCGCTGCCGACAATGCCGGCCTGGTGCAGACCCTCAGTCTCGGTCGCGCCGGGATTGATCGAGTTGACTCGGATTTTCTTGGGACCCAACTCTCTGGCCAGCACGCGCGTGACCGAATCCACGGCGGCCTTGGTTGCCGAATACACCGCGGAGTTCGGCTCTTGGTTCGTGGAGACGACCGAGCTGATGTTGATGACGCTGCCACCCTGGGGACCGAAGTGCTTGGCCGCTTCCTGGGTCGCTAGAATCAGCCCGAGCACGTTGATGTTGAACTGCCGATGAAAATCCTCCTCGGTGATCTCTTCCAGCGGGGCGAAGTGATAGATGCCGGCATTGTTCACCAGCACGTCGAGCGATCCAAAGGCTTTTTTCGCCTCGGCAAACAGCCGGCGTACGTCGGCGGACTTGGCCACGTCGCCCTGCACGGCGATCGCCTTGCCGCCCGCGCCGGTGATTTCGGCTACGACGCGGTCCGCGCCCTCTTTGCTCGAGGCGTAGTTCACGGCGACTTTTGCCCCGGCGGCGGCCAGGCCCTTGGCGATGGCCGCTCCGATGCCCTTCGACGCACCGGTCACGACGGCCACTTTGCCTGTTAGTCCGTTCATAGCATGGCTCCCGGAAAGAGGTTATCGATTCGATCCTGCGGCGAACGATCGGGCCATTATACGGCGGCAGGTCCAGAGCAGGGATTCCCTCGCGCAATTCCGCCTGCCGCGGCCGCCGGCCGAACTAGCACTGGATGTTGGTTGCGCACGTTTGCGGAAGATACAATCGACGTCGGCGAGCGCGGCATCCGACTTGGCCCAATCCACGCCGTTTTGCGAGCCGCCAGGGGACCAAACGATGCGCTTCAACCAAAGGTTGGCATGGCTGTTAGGCGTCGTCACTCTGTTCGCGGGCGCCAGTCCGCTGTTGGCAGCCGAACCGGCGAAGAAGGATGCCGCGCGGAAGCACGCGACGCGCAAAGCTGCCCCGTGCGATCTCTCGCAGCCGGTCGAGATTGAGTTTATCGATGCGCCGTTGAGCGACGTCTGCGAGTTTCTCGCAACGGCTGCCGCGGTTCAGATCGTGATCGACCCGATCGGCGTTACCGAAGAGCAAAAAGCCACGCCGATTACGATCAAGGTACACGACATCCCCTTGGAGCTGGGTCTCGACCTGATCTTGGAACCGATGGGTTTGAGTTATTTTACGCGGGAGGGGATCGTCGTCGTCACGACCAATCAGCGCGCTGCTGAGACGATGGAAACCAAAGTCTTTGACGTGGTCGGGCTCGTGTCGGACGACGTGGAAGACCAGGAGTCGAGCATGGACGCGCTGATCGACACGATTTCCCGCTCCGTGGAGCCGAGTTCCTGGCCCGACGTGGGCGGCCGTGGCGTGATGGTTCCTTATCGCTGCGGTCGTACCTCCGCGATCGTCGTGTTCAACAGCCAGCGCGCTCACCGCAAGATCGCGTCGCTGCTGGACGATTTGCGCAGCGTGGTGTCAAAGCATGCGGAACCACCAGGCAAATCACGGCAAGGCGCGGCGACGAAGCCCGTGCCCGCGCTCGATGGATTACGCGGCCTGGTCTTGAACCGCCTGCCGAAAACCGACGAAGTTCTCATCGCGTGCCAAACGAACGGCTGTTTTCATTCCGCACGCTACGAGCTGTTTTTTTCCGGCCACGCGCCCGGCAAAGTCAAGGTGACCGGGATTAGCGGTCCGGCAGATAAGCCCGAGCGGCGGTATCTCGCAACCGTATCGTTCAGCCCTGCGGATCAAAAGCAGCTCGACCAGCAGGTGGCCTTCTACCGCACGAAGCCTCCCGGTGGATGCACGACAGTCGAACAGATGAAAATCTCAGTGGCGCGGGATGGCCGCATCGTTGGAACCGAGACGTTCGTCGATGGTTCCTGTTCCCGATCGCGTAACGTCTTGTCTGCGGTCGCACGGCGTGCCGAATTGCGGACGCCCATTGCGCCCTGATGCAGCGGTCGGCAGCACCGCTAGGATCGGCCGAAAAATAACTTCGGTTTTCCCGGCCCCTCACCCCGCCCTCTCCCGCAAGCGGAGAGGAGTTGCGGAGAAGCTATTTTTTGGTCCATCCTTAGACGACTGCGTTGACGCCTTGCTGGTCGGAGGAGGACTGGATGGTGGCGAATTTCTGCGCCCATTCCAGTTGGCGCTGCGCCGTGTTCGCAGAGTCGCTCGTGGCGGAGTTGGAATTGTTGGCGGCCGCGTCGCTCACGGTTTGGGTTTGTTTCTGAAAGAACTTGACGAGATCCAGCGGTTCGTCGG
>DATCFX010000735.1:0-1079 GCA_036509275.1 Pirellulales bacterium
GATCTCGCGCGCGGATTCCGGCGGCTTCTCCGAGCAGCCGGAAGAGCGCACGCGGCGGCAGCCATGAACGGCGCGGTCCTGACGTTGCTGCTTTTGGCGGCCGCGCTGTACGGCTGGCTGGTGCACCGATACGACGCGAAACACGCCCGTCGGCTCGATCGCTGGCATGTGGCCGCCTTCGGCGCGACGATGGCCGTGCTGTATTTCGCGCTCGAACCGCCGCTCGAGCCGCTTGCCGACGGCTCGTTCCTGGCGCACATGGCCCAGCACATGCTCCTGGTTTACGTGGCCGCCCCGCTATTTCTGCTGAGCGCCCCGATGATGCTGGTGCTGGGAAGCCTCGATCTCGCGCACGCGCGAACGGTCGGGCGCCTTCTAAGCACGCCGCTCTGGCGCTTTGTAACGTTCCCAGTCTTTACCTGGCTGTTCTTCATGGCCGTGATGTGGGGCGCGCATTTTTCGCCGCTCTACGAGCTGGCGCTCACCTATCCCGCCGTACACGTTCTCGAGCACGCGCTGTTTCTCACCTCCGCAATCCTGTTTTGGCAGGCCATCATCCATATCGGCCCCGTCTCGTGGCCGATGAACTTTCCGCTGCGGATCGTGTACGTATTTCTAGCGATGCCCCAGGGAGCGTTCCTCGGTTTGGCTCTCTACCAGTCGCACTTCGTGCTTTATCCGCATTACGTTGCAACCCACGGCGGCTCGGCCGCCGCAGCCCTGGCCGATCAACATGCGGGCGGTGCGCTGATGTGGATCGTCGGCGGCTTGCTGCTGTTCGTTCTTTTCATGTTCGTGGTAGCCATGTGGGGCCGCTCCGAGCAGCGCTTGGGCGAACGGCTCGATGCGCGCCTTGAGTCGCCGCTGCAAAGCGGAAGCATTCTGGGCACGATCTTCGCCCTCGCACTATTCGGCTGGTGTACCCGATCGGGGCTCGCCGCGACCCAGGACCAAGGCCAAATGCTCTATCAGATTCATTGCTCGTCGTGCCACGGCGCGAGCTTGGAGGGCTCGGCGAACGCACCGAGCTTGCGCAACGTGAGCACCGACGCCGTCGACTTTTACCTCACGACCGGTAG
>DATCFX010000736.1:0-1855 GCA_036509275.1 Pirellulales bacterium
AGCGGCTGCTTGTCGAGCTGCGTAATCCACCATCCCCACGCCCGGGTTTCCGGGCGCCATGCCCACGCTGGTCGTGGGCATGTGCATTTAAAGGCCGCAACGGAGCGCAACTCATGAGCACGGTCGCCGCAGATCGAAAACGGGCCCTGATCACCGGCGGCGCCAGCGGACTGGGCCGGGCCATCGCCCTGCGCGTGGCCCGCGACGGTTGGTACATCGCCGTGGCCGATGTCAACGAGGCCGGCTCACAAGAGACGGTGCGCCAAATCCAGGCCGCCGGCGGCGACGGCCACACGGAGCACTTGGATGTCTCGCAGCGCGAGCAGTGGGCCCAACTGCGCTCGCGGCTCGAGGCCGCCTGGCCGGCAATCGATCTGCTGGTCAACAACGCCGGCGTCAGCGGAGCAGGGGAGATCGGCGAATTCAGCCTCGACGATTGGCAATGGATGCTGGGCATCAACCTGATGGGCACGATCTACGGCTGCCATACGTTCATCGATTGGCTCAAACGCAACCCGCGCGGCGGCGCGATCATCAACACCGCGTCGCTGGCAGCCATGATCTCGGCGCCCACGATGGCGGCTTACAACGTCGCCAAGTCGGGCATCGTTTCACTCTCCGAAACGCTGTACGCCGAGGTGGCCAAGCACAACGTCTCGGTCACCGTGCTCTGCCCGTCGTTCTTCCAGACGCCGCTGTTGGAAAACTCGCGCATGTACACCGACGACCAGCAGCGGATCGCCGCCAACTCGATGCGAAATGCGCGTTTCACGGCCGACGACGTGGCCCGTGCCGCCCTGCGGGCCATGCGGCGCAAGTTTCTTTACGTGGTCGTGCCGGCCAAGGGTCGCATCTGGTGGCGCATCAAGCGGTTCATACCTTTCGAGTTCATGTGGTTCCTCGGCAAGCGCTACGCCAAAGGCCTGCCGGACTCGTTATAAGAATGATGAAGTAGGAATGATGAATGATGAATAGGAATGCGCTGGCCGGCGTGCCCACGCGTCCGTTGTTTTCCATTCATCATTCATACTTCATCATTCCGCATTTCCTCCCCCATGCTCAGCCTGCACTCCAAAACTTCCGACCGTTGGTTGGCCAGCGTCGAGGCGCATCTCGACGAGGTGCTGCTGGACCATGCACATTGCGAGAAGAAGGCTGCCGGCACGGCGATGAATCTGATTTTCGCCTATGTCGACCGCGTCGAACTGGTCAAAGAGCTGTCGGCGATCGTGACCGAAGAACTCGAGCACTTCCGCCTGGTGATCGACCTGCTCGAGTCGCGCGGCGTGCGCTTCCGGCGGCTCAAGCCCAGCACCTATGGCCAGCGGCTGGGCGAGTTGGTGCGCAAGCAGGAGCCGGAGCGGGCCGTCGACCGGCTGCTGGTGGCCGGGCTGATCGAAGCCCGGAGCTGCGAACGCTTCGCGATCCTCAAAGACCGGCTCAGCGACCGCACGCTGGCCGGCTTTTACGCCGACCTGTTCGAATCCGAAGCCCGGCACCATGCAACCTACGTGCAACTCGCCCGGCAGTTTGCCCCGGCCGACACGATCGACCGCCGCCTCGAAGAACTCGCCGCCGCCGAAGCCGACATCATCGCGTCTGGCGAATCCGAAGCGAGGATGCACAGCTAGAGGAAATGATGAAGGATGAATGCGGAATGATGAATAAGAAGCAGTGAGGCGCAAGTCCAACTGAATTCCATTCATCATTCATCATTCATACTTCCGCATTTCCTCACTTCCCCATCGCCTCGACCACCAAATCGCCGACCTGCTGCGTGCTGTAGCCCATCTTGCCGGCGGCCTGGCTCTTCATCTTGGTGCCGGTCACCTGGCGGATGGCGGCCATGACGCGC
>DATCFX010000737.1:0-2713 GCA_036509275.1 Pirellulales bacterium
CGCCAATGCCGCCGCCGCCACCGCCGGTGCTGATCGTTCCCTGCTGGTTCTGGCTGCTGACGAGGCGGTAGCGGATGAAGCGCTGGATCAGGTCCTGGTACATCATCATTTCGCCGATGCCCAACGTCATCCGCACGCGATCGGCGCCGAACACGTCGCGGATGGCCACGGCCACGTCCACGGGGTTCGGATACAGCAGCGTGAAGACCTCGGTTTCTTCTTCGCGGAAGCTGCCCAGGTCGCTCTCGTATTCCTCGATGGTATAGATGCGGATGATTTCGCTATTGGGATCCTGGCGGTAGAACAGGCCGTTGGCCTTGGTCAGCGCGTCCAATGCCACCTTCGCCGTGACTTGGCGCAGATAGATCGAGATCGAGACTTTCGCGGCTTCGGTGGTGGGCACGATCTTCAGGCCCGTCTGGTCCGAGAGCAGCCGCGCGGCCTCGCTCATCGGCAAGTCGTTGAACTCGATCAGTTCCAGCGGCGCTTCCACCGGCGCGCGAATGTTTTCCGGCGGCTCGTTGGAGTCGGCAGGCGGCTCGTTGGAGTTCGCGGCCGGCTCGGCCGCCGACGGAGGCGGCAGAGGCGCCTGGGCGCTTGCGGCGGCTGTGCAAATGCCGTACAGCACAGCGGCCAGCAGCCATCGCGCGTGTTGTTTTTGTCCGTCCATGGACCCGGTTCTTTGGTTTTCTCAAAAACGCCGGTGGCGGCCGTGCTGGTTCTATTGCAAATTCATGGTCTTTTTCAGCGGCAACACTTCGATCATCACGCCCGCCGCGCTGACGTCGCGGACGACGATCGTCGAAGTTCCTCCGCCGGGGTTGGCGATCGTGGCTTCCTCGCCCTTGTGCGTGATCAGCAAGCGGCCGTTGATGTCGAGCATCGCCACTGGCGGCCCGATCGCTCCCAGCAGCCGCGCTTTCAGCTTGATTTGGGGCATGACGGGCACCGCCGCGGCCGACTGACCGGGGCCGGCAGGCACGGTCTGCGCCGCTTCAATGGCATCGCGCATCTCGGGGCTGGGCTGCGTCGGATCGCGGAAGCGGGCATCGGGTGGCGGGGCTCCGCCGGCCGGAGGTCGGCCGCGCGGCGGTTGGGCCAACGCCAGCGAAACGATGCCGCCGATCAACAGGCACGCTGCCGCGGCCAGCCACAACGAACTGCCCCGTTTCATCGTGCCCAGTTTCATCTTGCTTGTCCCGCGGTGGAGAACAGGGCCATGAAAAACGAAATGTACACAAACCCCACGATGCCGCCCACGATGACGATGATCGCCGGTTCGATCATCACGCTGAAACGCCGAATGGCGACTTGCAACTGCGATTCATGGAACCGGGCCACTTCATCCAACACGTCGTCCAACGTACCGGTCGATTCGCCCACGGCCACCATCGCCGGCAGCATCGGCATGAACGCGTACGCCGTCCGTAGCGGATCGGCCAGCGTTCCGCCCTGCATCACCGAGTCGCGCGCCGCCACGACCTGGCCGGCGAGAAAGCGGTTGTAGTGCAAACGTTCGACGGTTCTCAAGCCTTCCAACAACGTCACGCCGCTGCGTATTAGGATACCCAGACTGCGCGAAAAGGTCGCGGTCGACGCCAGACGGAATAGAACACCCAAGATAGGAACCCGCAGCGCTGAGCGATCAACCCAGTACCGGCCGGGAGGCCAGGAGTATACAGCGATGACCCCGCCGATCAAGGCCACTAAACCTGTCAACATATAGGGCATATAAACCTGCACCCAGTCGGCCAGGTCAACCAGGAATTGTGTCATTGCCGGCAGCTTGCGTCCCAGCGCGCTGAGAAACACTTGCAGCTTGGGGATCACACTGACCAGCATGAAGATCGTGACGCCGATAGCTGCTGCCAGCACGAGCACCGGATAGGCCATGGCCGTCAGCAGGCTGCCGCGCAGATTGCGGCGCTTCTCCAGGATGTCGGCTGCCCGCACCACGACCTGCTCCAGGTTGCCGGTCTGCTCGCCGACGCGCACCAGTTGCACGACGAGATTGGAAAAGCATTTGTGCTCCGCCATCGCGTCGGCCATGCTCACGCCCGCCTGAATGCGCTGGGCCGCCTGCTCCCAGACTTGCCGCATGGCCAGCCGCCGGGCTTGCTCGCCGACGGTGCGGATGGCTGCCAGCAAGGTCAGCCCGCCGCGCAGCATCACCGCCAATTGGTGCAAGCTGAGCTCCACGTCGGCCGAGCGGGGCGGCAGATAGCGGCCGGGGTTCAATGTCGCTAGCTGGGCCTGCCAATCGGGCCCGGCCGCAACGTCGGCCTGCACGTCGAAGACCATCCAACCGCGTTCGCGCAAGTTGGTGATCAAGACCGCGGACGAAGCGGCTTCGAGCTTGCCGCGTTGTACACGGCCGCCCACATCGCGTGCTACGAACGAAAAACTGGCCATCACTCGCACCTTACGCTTGCCTGCAATTCCAAATCACACACCACGCCGACGATTGGGCCCCATGCCCACGAAGCGTGGGCATGGGGCCCTGTGCTCCGCATGCCCACGAAGCGTGGGCATGGCACCCCGAAACCGACTACCCGCAAGGATCGACCAAAAAATAACTTCTCCGCGACACCTCTCCCCCCTGCGGGAGAGGGCAGGGTGAGGGGCCGGGAAAATCCGAAGTTGTTTTTCGGCCGATCCTAATCCTCCGGACGTTCCACACTCACCACACTGTGACACTCGCTAGCACGTCGCG
>DATCFX010000738.1:0-2606 GCA_036509275.1 Pirellulales bacterium
TCACCTTGGGCGGTCTCTCGAGCGCGGTCAGCTGCAAGGCCGCGACCACCGATCGGATCGATTCCGTGTACGCCGCGAAGGGGTTCGCCAGAAGATATTGGTGCGGCCGCACTTTGCCGCTGTGGCGGATCAGCGGCACAAATCCGACGCAAGGGATGCCGAGCGCGTCGTTGACGTCCTGAGCGCTGCGCATCCCCTTTTGCAGTCGCTCGGCCGCAACCGCCAGGAGGCTGCCGCCGATAGAGAAGGCAATCAGGGCGGGCAGAATGAAGAGAAGTCGACTGGAGGAGCTGGGTTGATCCGGCGGCGAGGCGAGTGAGAGGATGCGCAGGGCGGGCTGCATCGTTTCCTGCTCCGTGCGGAGCTGCTCCCGACGCTGGAGCAGGCCCTGGTAGACCTGCCCGGCGGCGGCCGCCTCGCGCTCCAGCTCGTTCAACCGCGGCTCGGCTTCCTGCGCTTGGCTGCCCGCAGCCTGCAGTTCCGAGAGCTGCTTGCGGATGGCGGTCACTTGATCGCCTGCGATCCGCACCTCGTTTGTGAGGCCGCTGATCGCCCGGCCGGCTTCGTCAGAAAGCTTGTGACGAACCTCCTGCAGCTGCGCGTCCAGCTGTTGCACCTTTGGATGATTCTTGCCCAAGGTGACCGCGGCTTCGGCTGCGGATTGCAGCAGCACATCTTCCTGCTGGCGCAGCTCGGCGCCGGCCGGCGAGTCGGCAGCCCCGAGCAAGGGGCCGATGCCAGAGGCTGGCCGATGCGGGCCGTCGACGGAGGCCAGCTGGGCTTGACGCCTCGCCAGATCGGTTTCGGCTGAAATCAGCTGACGGGTGAGATCTGCGAGCTTCTGGTCGGATAGGTCAGTTCGGTCGGGGTCGGCGAGGCCGTGCGCGACACGGTAATTCTGGACCGCCGTCTCGGTCTGCTTGAAGCCGGCCTCGACCGCGGGAATCCGCTCGTTGAGCCAGCTTGCAACCCGGCTGACCTGCGCGCGCTTCCGCTCATCCTCGCTCTTCACATAAAGTTGGACTACGCGGTTTGCGGCGAGCGCCGCATGGCCGGGACTGTTCGCCTTGAAGGCCACGGCGATGACAAGCGAGCCGCCCTCTTGATAGACTTTCAGACTGTGCTGGAATTGGTCGAGGCGCAACGCCTCCGCTTCAGCCGGCGATTGACCTTGTCCCTCTCCTGAGCCAACCGACGCGGCCAGTCGCGCCACCCGGTCCCACAGCGGCGCGCCGAATTCGTGCCACATAGAGGCCGCGACCCGCCGGACGCCGCTCGGCGCCCGCGACCCGGTCGCACGAAAGTCGGGATCTTGTGAAAGGCTGTTGAGCACGCGCTCCAATTGGGCACGGGAGGTGAGCGCCGTGATGTGAGTCTGGACGATCGCCTCATCTTCCGATTGCGCGATAGCTGGGCTTCCGTCGCCGGGGAAAATCGCCCCGGTCTCAATAACAATCTGCGCCGTCGCAGTGTATTGCGACCGGATCATCATGCTGCCAAGCAGGACCAGGGTCGTCCCGATCACGGTTATGGCGAGGATTGATCGACGCCGACGCCGCAGGATGCCTACCAGCTCCTGAAAGTGCAGTTCAGGCGTCATGTCGGGCCCTTAGCCTCCGATGGCCGGTCGCAACATCCCACAACCAATTCTGCCTCTACCGCCAGGTTCGAAATCGTTGTCAGAGACTCGATCACGCTCGTTGCAACCATAATGGGGATCCCGCGATTGAACCTCGGCGCCTGCGTTCACTGGACCAGCGATGCTGCGGCATCGACCGTATCTGCGATGGCCTCGGCCCCAGGCGGCCGGGTATTCAGCTGGCATGCAGTGTTGAGCCACGCCTCAACCATAAGTATCGCCCAAAGCTCGCCGGCCCGGTCGCGCCGCCCACTGGTGTGCTCTTGCCAGCACGTCTTGACACGGCCGGGGTCGATGAAGCCCTCGCGCCCAAGCATCGGCCTGGCCAGCAGCTCCTCCGCCCAATCGCGCAACGGCCCTTTCAGCCATGCACCGATCGGCACGTCGAAGCCGTGCTTTGGCCGTTCGAAGAGCGCCTCGGGAAGGTAGCGGCGAAGCACCCGGCGAAGCAGCCATTTGCCTTGCCCATTTCGAACTTTGAGCGCCGTGGGCAAGCGCCACGCGAACTCCACAACACGATGGTCGAGCAGCGGGCATCGCGCTTCCAGGCTTACGGCCATGCTCGCCCGGTCGAGCTTGACCAGAATGTCGCCCGGCAAGTAGCGCACCGTATCTCGATACATCAGGCGGGCCGCGAGATTGGGAAGCAGCGGAACCGCATCCACGCCGCCAGCCCTCGGATCCGCCGGCATTGTCGCCGCCCCGAGCGACGTCAGCTGTTCGTAGAGCTCGCGCTCGTCCGCTGCACCCAGCACCTGGGCGAGCTTCTGGCCGCTTAGACCGCGGCGAACAACGGCCGGAAGCGGCACGGCGCGCAGCAGCCGCTCCCAGGTTTCGGAGCCCAACATCAGCAGCGCCGATGCCGCCGCGCGGCGGGGGGCCAGCGGCAGGCCGAGCATGAATGCCAGGCGCGCTGCTGCGAAATGTCTGGCATAGCCGCCGAAACTCTCGTCGCCGCCATCGCCGG
>DATCFX010000739.1:0-1567 GCA_036509275.1 Pirellulales bacterium
GGCCGGCGGCCGGTGAGCATCTGGTAAAGCATCACGCCCAGGCTGTAAATGTCGCTGCGGATGTCCCAGCGTAGCGTCGAGACGATCATCTCCGGCGCGAGGTAATGGATCGAGCCCAGCAGGCAACGATCGAGAACGGAACCGACTTCGCCCGGCCGGCGGGCAAAGCCCAGATCGATCAGCGTGGCGTGACCGTCTGGGCCGATCAGCAAGTTGCCCGGCTTGACGTCGCCGTGCATCCAGCCGGCCGCGTCCAACGCGGCCAGCGCCTCGGCCGTTTGCCGGGCGTACCACAGACTGTCGGCCAGCGGCAATCGGCCGCCGGCCAGCAGGCGCTCGAGCGAGCGGCCGTCGAGGCAGGGCATGACGATAAAGTGGGGCGGGCTGCTCGTGCGGGCATCCAGCACCGAGGCCAGGTGCGGATGACGGACCTGCCGGCCGACCTCCGCCTCCCGGGCAATCGTGGCAATGGCCGCCGGATGATGCTGCCAGCGCTCGTGCAGTACCTTGATCGCATAACCGGCCGGTCGCTGCGGCGCCGACGCGGGACGTGCGCGGTAGACGCGGCAAAAGGCTCCCTCGCCGAGCGACGCCGTCAGTTCCCAATGGCCCAAACGCATGCCGGCGGGCGATGCACTGCCGGATGGGCTCGGCCCGATGGCCGGCGGATCGATGCGCAATTGGCCAGTCGTGAGCATAGCGGGGCGCGCTCCTACTGGTGGCAATCGGACGCGGCCGGGGCCGTTCTGCATGGAGGCTGCGGCCAATTCCGGTCGTAACGTCAGGCAAGGTTGTTTTCATCTCCCGCCCGGCCCTCTGCCGCAAGGGGCTTTGCACAAGAGGAGGCCTGCGTGGTCACCGCATTTGCTGCTCGATCTGGCCGATATAGAACGAAAAAATTCTAAAGATTAGCAGCGTGATCAGGGCGGCGACGGCGGCCCAGACCAAGAAGCCAGCCACCACGCCAAGACTCTCCAACGCCCGCTGGGCGCGGTCCTGGTACTGGGCCGAGAGCGTGGCCATCGTCTCGGGCAGCCGGCCGCTGGTCTCGCCGACTTCGATGGCATCGAGAAACTCGGCGGGAAACACGCTGGTGGTGGCCAGCGCCTCGCTGATTTGCTGGCCGCGCCGCATTGAGCGCACGACGTCCTCGCAGTGGTCGGTGTAATAGCGGTTCTGCGTGCTCCGCAGGCTCAGTTCCAGCGAACGCTGCAAGTCCATCCCCACGCCGTAGGTCAATTGCAGCGACCAGGCCAGCCGGGCCAAGGCCAAGGTGCGCAGCGCCGGCCCCAGCACCGGCACGCGCAGCACGGCCCGTTCGATGGGGCCGGTCCAGAACATGCCCCGCCGCGTACACTCGTAGAGCGCGACGAGCACTAGCCCGATGACTGCCAACAGCGCCACGTAGCGCAGCAACCCCGGCGTGCCGATCAGCCCGAAGCCGAGAATATCGATCGGCTGGCCGCGCGGGTTGCGGGCGTTGATAAAGCCCATGACCCAGATCAGGATGCCGACGATGCCTAGCGCCGCGGCCAGTTGCACCATCGGCCAGGTGATGGCCTGCAAG
>DATCFX010000740.1:0-5982 GCA_036509275.1 Pirellulales bacterium
GGCGGGCCGCACCAGCTTTGTGATTGCCCACCGGCTGAGCACGGTCGCCCACGCAGACCGTATTCTCGTGCTGGACCAGGGCCGAATCGCCGAAATCGGCACGCACGACGAGTTGCTCTCCACAAGCGGGCTGTACCGCCACATGGTCCACGTGCAATTGTCGCCGGGTCCGCTGGCCGAACTGTGAACAGCGACTCCCTGACGCATTCGGTTCGGATCAACCGAAGAATCGCTTCTCCGCACCCCTGTCCCCCTTGTGGGAGAGGGCAGGGTGAGAGGTTTGAAAGAGCCGAAGCGATTCTTCGGTCGATTCTAACGGCAGATTAGGCTGATTTTTCGGGTTGCGGAGGTTTGCTTGACACGCGCACTTGGGGAGGCTTTACTTATCCCTGGCGGCAGCCGAGCGAAACCGGTTGCAGTCCGGAGCATGATGTTGGCACGGCGCGCGCCGTGCGATTGCGGCATCTGCCGCCGCCTTCCTTGAACACGCATTTGGGAGAATGGTGCATGAAAACGAATTTGTCGATGGCCGGCTTTCTGACGCTTGCCGGCGCCGTGGCGGTGGCCGTGTGCCTCGGCTTCGGATCTTCGGCCGATGCCCGGCCGAACTACAACAAGGCCTTCCAGGCCAAGTTTCCGGACTTGGAAGCTGCCAAAATGGCCAAGTGCGGTGTTTGCCACGAGGGCAAGGACAAGAAGGTCCGCAACGACTTCGGCAAGGCCTTTGGTAAAGACTTGGACGGCAAGAAGGTCATGGACGCCGACAAGATCAATGCCGCCTTGGACAAAGTGGCCACCGAACCCAGCGCCATCGACGGGAAGACCTATGGCGATCTGATCAAGGACGGCAAGCTGCCCAACACCAAGCCGTAGTCCGCTTGGACCGATGTTCGCTCGCACAGGCCGGCCGCCAGCGCCGGCCTGTGTCGTTTTCCGGCCGCGCGCTGCGCAGATGCACCGAAGCCCACGGACTGCGGTCCGTGGGTTTTTGCCCTGACCACTTCACGACAGGCTGATCGTGATCCGCGTGACGACCGATTCGCCTGGCGCCAAAATCCGCAGGCCCGCATCGATCCCTTGCTCGGCCAGAGCATAGGCGTTGGGAATGCAACTGTACGGCTCGATGCAAATCGCCTGGCGGTGCGGCGGATTGAACACGACGCAGGCGCGGAAAAAATCGTCGAACGCGTGGGTCATCGTCCGCCCGGAGGCCGGATCCTCGATGCTCGTGCTGCACAACGCATTGCGAAATTCCAGCCCGCCATAAACGTCGTCCAACGCCGTATCCGCAAACTTCACGCCCCGGGCAATGGCATCTCCCGGCGCGAGCGGCACGTGCTCTCCGGTGGGCAGCATGCCGCCGCGCGGCCAGATTTCGCCGGTCGGCACGCGAATGCGGCATTCGGCAGCCTGGCCCGACAGGCCCAGCGGCAGGCGAAAATAGGGATGCGTGCCCAGGCCGATCGGCAGCGGCTTGTCGTCAGGATTTTCGATCGTGATGTCGCCGATCAGCGACCGGCCCGACACTTCGTAGGCCACCGTCAGGCGGAAATCGGCCGGCCATTTTTTCAGCAGGCCGGGCGCGAGCGTCGCCGCATGAAACTGGCCGACCACCCGCCGGGGCCCGGCTTCGATCACTTGCCACGGCCGGTTGAGCACGTAGCCGTGGATCGCATTGCCCATGTGATCGTCCAGGTCGCCGATGCTGTACGTGACTCCGCGGAATTTGATTTCGCGGCCGGCCAGCCTGCCGGCAAACGGAAACAGCAGCGGAATCCCGCCGTGGCTGGGCCGCACGGTGCCGCTGGCAAAGTCGGGCGGTGCGTACAGCACTTCGACCGGTTGCAAGTCGGTCGGCACCTGGAAGCTAAAGCAATTGAAGCCCAGGCCCACCAGGATCTTGGCGGTGCTGCCCGAGCGCTCGTCGCCGATGGACACGATTTCCGGATTCATGCCGCTCAACCCCCATAAAGCCGCGACCGCTGGTTCCGCGGCGGGCGAACGTCGCGGCGCATGGAAAATCCCAGCATAGCGATTTTCAGCTAAGGATCGGCCGAAAAATAACTTCTCCGCGACACCTCTCCCCTTGCGGGAGAGGGCAGGGTGAGGGGCCGGGAAAAACGGAAGTTATTTTTCAGTCGATCCTAACTTACAGCGCCCGCCGCCAGCAGCCCTGCGGCCCGCTGCTGGGCCACGACCATCAGCAGCACGATCAGTGCGAACCACAGCGCCGCGGTGCGCACGGCCCGGGGCTCGGTTTCGCCCAAGGCAATACCGGCCGTGCGTTGCAGCAAGCCGAGCGTGGCCACCAATGCCAGCCCAAACAGCACGCTAGCCAAAGCATCTCCGCCCAGCAGCGCGTCGCGCGACGCGGGCGGCAAGTGGAACAACACCAGCGCTCCCACGGGCAGTTGCAAGATCGTGGCTCCCAGCGTCAACCGGGCGCCGGCCGTGACCAGTCGCTCGCGGGTCGGCGCATCGTCCGCCTTGGCCAGCAGCATCAAGGCTACTCCGCCGGCGGCGGCCGCCGCCAGCACAAAGTGCAGCACCATTGCGGCAACTTGCGGATCGACCAGCAACTGGACGAAGTGTACCGGCCCGGTCCAGTCGTCGGGCCGACTGGCCAGCACATTCAAGCCGACGAACAACGGTGGAAAGTGATAGACCAAGTCTAGGCCAGCCAGCACCAGCAGCGCGGCGATGCCCCAGAACCGCCGCCGATGGACCAGATCTTCGACGCGGGAAATTCTGAGCACGCCCGCCAAGCACGCCACGTAAAACACGAGCTCCACGCCCCCGAACCAGTAACGCGAAGCCGGCAATCGACCGGCGGCGGCGAAAAAACCCGGCATGGCCGACCAGGCCAAGGCCAGTGCCACTCCGCCGGTGAGTATGCCCACGCCCACGGCCGCCAGCGACCACACGATCAGCCGCCGGCCGGCGCTCGCGCACGCGCGGTCTGCCCGGCGCCAGGCTTTCCAGAACAACCAGATTCCGACCAGCGGCCCGGCCGACGCCAGGTTGACAGCCAGCAGGTGTACGATCAGCACCGCGACCAGACCGCTCTGTAACAAGTCGCCTCTCCGCTTGCTCGGCAGCCGACAATTCGTAGTGAAGCAGGCCCATTATACTGTCGTCGGCCCGCGCCGGCGCCCTGTCCATCCGGCGGCCGCTCGATCTCTATCGATAGGTCGACGACCGGCGCCACGTTGTTGACAGGCCTTTTGCCGCACCGATACGATTGTCTGGTGAGCGATCGATTCGGGCGGTTGGCGCAATTGGTTAGCGCACCTCGTTTACACCGAGGGGGTTAGGGGTTCGAGTCCCTTACCGCCCATTGTCAAATCAAGCATGCCTTCGCACTGTGCAGCAACGCCCGGCAAAACCGGGCTTTTTTGTTGCGCTGCCTGGTCCGCTTGCAGCCCTTTGCCACTCAATTCCGCGCCGTACTGTGCGCGCTTTTGTGCGCGCGCACACTCGACCGACTGGGCCGCCCGGTCGAAGTCGGCGTCGGTCACTTGCAGGTAGTGCCGGCCGCGATGGCTTGGCTATTGCCGATCCAGGCGCAGCATACGTGCAGTGGGAATTCTTGGGCCAGTTCCGTTTCCCGCGTGGACCGAAGATTCTGGAACAGCCGCGGCCAGGGCTTCAGGCCAGCCTGGCGGATGACCTTTTCAAACATCGTCCGCAGATTGACGCTGGCGTCGCGGTAGCGAGTGATGACGAACTCGGCCCCCTCATCGGCTTGATCCCAAACCGCTTCCAGGTGTGGCCGCAGTTCGCCGAACAATGGCACCAATCGCTCGGCGTTGCCTTTGTGGTGCTCCGTTTTAGGCGAGCGTACACGCATCCGGCCGCGCTCCCAGTCGATAGCGGCCCACCGCAGCCCCAGCGTCTCGCTTGGGTTCCGCAAGCCGCCGAAGCGGCTCAGCGCGAACAGCAACCGCCATTGGGCATCCGCTCGATTCCATCCCGAATTGTTTGTGCGGTCGTGGTCTCACGTTCCCCTTGTGAATCGTCATGATTGTCGCCGCTTGCTGCGGCAGTTCGGCACAATTCGCCAGACGGTGCATGGCGTGCGTAGTACACTGCACGTTCCGCAGAAATTGTTTCCTGCGCGGATCGAACAGCCAGGGCCAAGGCCAAGCGTGGCCGGTGATTAGGCGCTAATTGCGGCGCCCGAATGCGTCCGAGTTGAAGCGCCCGCCGGCCAAGGTGCAACTTGTTGTACCTTCTACCGGAGCGCAGCCAGATTCGTCTAGCGCCGGCTATAGCGAAGGTGCATTTCGAGTAACGGCTCGAAGTCGCCGTCATCCGCCGCTCGAACCGCGGCGAGATATTCGTCGCGGCTGGGGTTTTCACGCCCTGTATTCAAGTGTGCCGGCCAATCGACAGTCGCGTGGCCGTGTCGAGCAAGCCAAATGTTGGCGAGCATGCGGGACCATCGGCCATTCCCGTTTAGAAAAGGGTGGATATGCACGGTCCGGTAGTGTAGCCGTGTCGCTTGTTCGACCAATGGCAATTTGTAGGTCGACCAGTGCTGCAAGTCCTCTAGCAGTTCCATTAGCTGCGCCGGCACAAGCCCCGGCTGGACCCCAAAGTTTAGCGAGATGGTCCTGACCTGGCCGGCGTAGTCCCAAACCTTGCCGAGCATTTCGCGGTGCAGGCGAAGCACCCACTCATACGTGAACGGGGCAAGGCGCTTGCTGGGGCGAGCGGCAAGATACTTGTACGTTGCGGATTCGATGTTATTCGCTTCCGCTACGTTCAGGTCGTGCCGCGTCAGAATCGACGGTTGAAGAAGATGGGATCGGTCAGGCAGGGGCGTTTCGCCGTCGATTGGCTTGCCCCAATCGTTCATTCATACCTCCTCCCAAAGCCGACGGTGCGATCCGGCAAGAACGCGTCGCTTTGAACGCCGGACCAGCTCATTAAAATCGTCCGCGTCCAGTCCCTGATCTTCGAGCGCGCTCGTTCCTTGCACCATTGACGCAAGGCGGCGGGCTTTCAACGTTGCTTGCCGCTCGATCATTTCCTCGACTGGCGTTTCTTCTAAGCCGAACGACACCCCGAGCGCGTCGGCTAGGCTTGTCACTGCACCAAAGCTGACCGAATTACAGTCGCCACGCAGAACGCGCTTCGCGGTCGCCGTAGATACGCTGGCCTTTTTCGCGAGAGTATCGATCGTCATCCCTAACTCTCTGCGCCGAGTGTCGAGCCTGCTCAGCGGAATGCTTGCAACCGCCACGGCTATACTCCTAATACGGATCGTTAATGATCCTTATTCGGTTAATTCTAGCTCATATATAAGCCGAATGAAGAGCAGTTATTTTGCCATTTGCCGGAACCACTTAGCCCGCCTTGGCAATCGCGCGTTCCGCCAGGCACCCCCCACATGGATAAAGCGAATAATCGTCGTATGCACATAGCTTGCCATCGACGATGGCCAAGAAGTCGGATTCGAGATTGTCCCATTTATAGGTGCCGTTGGGCGGCGTCCGCCATGTTGCAAACTTGATGCTCTCGCCAGACTTTATTGAACGCATGAGCAGGCTCCCGTAGCCCCTGAAAATCCAATCGTGCGCGCCAGGCTGCGCGCGGTTTTCCTGCCACAGCCACTCACCGACGATCGGGTCAGCACCACGCGCCAACGCGTATCACGATGAAGCGGTTGGCGAGAGCGTTAAAAACTAGAGCATCGAAGCTCGATCCGGGGCTTGGCAATTGAATTTATCGTGCCCAGGACGATCCAAGGGAGTAAAAGGGCGGCCACCCAACCTTTAAGGCTGGCCGCCTCTTTGCGCAATGGACGAGCGTTCTCATGCGCTGGCGACAATCTTTGGCACCGGCAGTAAGTTCAACGTGCTTCGCGCCTCCGCCTCGTCGCCGGCCAGCGATAGGCGGTGATACTGGCCGGAATTCCAGGATTCGAGTTGATCGTCGTAGTGCGGGCTGCCGGGATGTCCGGAGGTCGAGGCGACT
>DATCFX010000741.1:0-1415 GCA_036509275.1 Pirellulales bacterium
GGCCGAGACGTAGGCTTCGATGGCGTTGGACAGCGCGACCGAGTTTTCGGGCTGGATCTCGAGCGCCCGGAGAAAGTACGGCACGGCCGTGTCTTGCTGCCGCGCGTCGTAGTAATCCAGCCCGATCTGGTTCATCATCGCGGAATAGATGCGTTGCTGCCGAAACGTCGCACGGCCGACGTCCGGCGGCATGGTTTTATCCAGGAACCGCACGCGGTCCATCGCGTCGCCGAGCAGCTTTTCAGGCCGCGGACTGCCATCTGCGACGGATACGACAACGAGGTAGGCGTAGCCGTGGCCCTGCACGATCCGCATGCGCCAACGCCGTTGGTTGGCCGCCGTGTTGAGTTCAAAGCCCTGCAAGGCCCCGACCGTGACCGGTTTTCGGTTTTCGGGCGACCGCAATCCATTCGGCAGCGCCGGGAACAGGCTCAAAAAGCCGCGGGCAGTAGCCGCTAAATGCGGATGCTGGCCGAACAAACAGATCGGCATGACATCCAAGGAGGCTTGGCTCGGGCCGTGTACCGCCCGGAACATGGCGCCGCGGCTGAGGCCTTCGCCGCTCTTGTCCTCGAACCATTGACTCCCCTTGAGCGCGACCTCGAAAGGAAACTTCGTGCTGTGATAGTCGCTGGAAGCGACCCGGGCCGGAGCCGGGGTTCCGCCGCTTCGGTCGAGCAGTTCGAAGCCGGAGAACATTTGGGTGGCCTGGCTGAGCACGGCCGCATGATGCACGCTGTCTCCCAGGACGGACATGCTGTAGAGCGACCCGTGGTGGACGAGCACCCAGCAGGACTGCGTGGTGGGCTTGCCATTCATCACATAAGAGAGATCGAGCCGACGGCCCTTGAGGCCCTTCACGATCGCCGGCCGATCGCTCAACACAAAGGCATTGCTCACCGTACGTTTCGAGCCTTGAAGGATCAGTTCGGCCGCGCTGGCCGTCGAAGGCAGAAATCCCGCGTCTGCCGGCAAGGCGTACAATTCAAAGTGGATCGGAAGTTCGGTGTGCCGATACAGGAGCAGTGCCTTGGTCGCGTCCTGCGGCTTGCTCGCCGCCCACATGCTGCCCGGACTGCGATAGCGTAGATTGTGGTCATCCAGGTAGACATAACCGACCTCGCGGTTGAGCCAGGAGACTTTGTGCAGCCAGTCGGTCCATTGGTGCAGCAGGGCATACGCCGCGGCCCGGTCCATCGGCGGAGTCGAGGCTGCCCCCTCGGTCGCAGAAGCGCCAGCAGGCTGAGCGGTGGCTGCGCCGGGAGCATCGGCGGCGGTCATTTCGACTGCCGGCGCTCCGGCACGCCGATAAAGCACCATCGACGCCGGGACGCCATCCCGCGTCGTTTCCCACGCCAGCCAACCAAGTCCGGCGCAGGCACACAGGCTCAACACCAACGCAAACGGGCCCGCCA
>DATCFX010000742.1:0-1457 GCA_036509275.1 Pirellulales bacterium
TTTAGGATCGAACGAAAAATAACTTCTCCGCAAACCCCTCGCCCCTTGCGGGAGAGGGCAGGGAGAGGGGCCGGCAAAAACGGAAGTTATTTTTCGTTCGATCCTTACTTGCGCAGGAGCCGCTCTTTGTTATCGCACCACCGGTTCGTGTTCCGCGCCTGGCCGCTGCTGGCGATCAGTCTGAGCGTGTCGGGATGCACGCCCGCCCAAACTCCGCCGGCTGCGTCCGAGCACCCATCGCCGGTGGCCGCCGCGCCGGCCGCTGCTCCTGTTGCCGCCGCGCCGCTTCCGGCGGCCAAAGAAGCAGCGCCGGTAAATGTGCCCGTCGAGAAATCGGTGGCCGCCGATCCGTCTGGGCAAGAGCCGCCTGCGGTAACGCCAGACACTGAAAAGCCGCCCACGGCCAAGCCGACCACGGTCACGCCGCTCGCCGACAAGCCCGTCACGGCGAAGCCGACGACGGTCACGCCGGTGATGGAGAAGGCGGCGGACCGACCGCCGACTGAATTGGCCGCTGCGCCCAGAACCAGGCCGGCCAGTGGCGAGTCAAAAAAACCGAAAAAAGATCCGGTCAAAGAAAACGGCCCGATCTTTGAAGGCTGGACCAGGCCGCAGGCCGCCATCATCATCACCGGCGAGATGGCCGGATACATCGAACCTTGCGGCTGTGCCGGCCTGGAGAATCAGAAGGGTGGCGTGAGCCGGCGCGATTCGCTGCTCAAGCAACTGGCTGCTCAAGGCTGGCCGCTGCTGACCGCCGATCTGGGCGGGCTGGTACACCGGCAAGGCACGCAGGCCGAGCTGAAGTTCCAGATGGCTGTCGACGCCCTGCGAATCATGAATTACTCGCTGGTCGGTTTGGGGCCGGACGACCTGCGTCTGGGGGCCGGCATCCTGCTCTCGGCCACGACCGAGCCGGACGGCAAGCCCAATCGCTTTGCGGCGGCCAATGTCGGCTTGTTCGAACTGGATCTCGATTCGCCCGACCGTTTTCGCATCGTCGAGCGCGGCGCGCGCAAGATTGGCCTGGTCGCCGTGCTGGGCAAGTCGTTTCAGAAGCAAGTCGAGAGCGATGACGTGAAGCTGGCCGATCCGGTGGCCGCATTGGAGAAGGTCGTGCCGAAGCTGGCCTCAACGGCCGACGTGCGCATCCTGCTGGCTTATGCCACGCCGGACGAGAGCGAGCAGCTTGCCCGCCGGTTTCCGCAGTTCGAAGTCGTCGTAACGGCCGGCGGAGGCGATCAGCCGCCGCGCGAACCGCGCCGCGTCGACGGTCACGGCGCGATGCTGATCGAACTGGGGCACAAAGGCATGTACGCCATCGCGCTGGGGCTGTATCCCGACGCCAAACATCCGATCCGTTATCAGCGCGTGCCGCTGGATGCGCGGTTTCCCGATGCGCCGGAGATGAAGGCCCTGATGGCCACCTATCAGCAGCAGCTTCGCACGCTGGGCTG
>DATCFX010000743.1:0-4947 GCA_036509275.1 Pirellulales bacterium
CGGCCGCCGGACAGATCGCGTCGCGTCGCGTAGTCCTGCCACCAGACTGCGGCATCCGTCTGAAAGGGATTCTCGTCGCCTTCCAGCGGCCGCGCGGCCAGGTCATAGAGCAACTCGCCATAGCGCAGCGCGAACAAGCAATAGGGTCGCATCGCATGCTCCGGCGCCGCGTACCCCACGTGCGCACCGGCCGCCAGCTCGAACACATAGCAATAGGGTCGGGCAGACCAGTTCAACTTCGGAATGAGCGAGGTGATGAGATCCACCTGGTATCCGCCGCAGGCTTTCGCCATCCGCGCCGTGAGCACCGCGTGGCGGGCCATCTCGGACCAATCGCCCACCGCAAATTGCAGGCCGATGCCTTCCTCCATAATCAGGCCGCCATCGGCCGCCTCGGCCCGCCACTTGACGTCGGGCGGCTGGCTGGCGTAGCGGCCGCCAATGTTGTCGCCAAACACGAACCGTGGATGCCTGGCGGCCACCTGGCGCCGCAGCCGGCCGATCACGTCGGCGCTGGCCCGGGCCATATTGTCCGGCGGATCCATAGGTCGATCGTGGCCGAGCAAGTCCTTGCCGCCGATGGCCAGCAAGCCACCGTTGTCGTAGCGGATTCCATCCCAGCCGAACATCTGCACCGAAGCGACAATTTGTTCGGCCTCCAAACGCTGCACGGCCGGGTCTGTCAGACGAGGCGTCAGCGCTGCCCAGCCGCCGATCTGGCGCGCCTGCTTGACATCGCCCGCGCGCAGGGCATCCAATTCGTCGACGTCGTAAATGCCGCCATACCAGTACGGGTCCCAGATCGCCTGTTGCGGGCGCCGCCGGGCCCACTCGAAGCCGACCGGCCCGCAGAGCCACATGTCGCCGTAGGTCAGCACGCGCAAACCCTGACTCTGCACGGCCGCGATGCCCCGCTGCAAATCGACCTTCCGTACGCGCCGCAGCCCCTGGCCTGAAACCCATTCGTCGTTCGTGGGAGCCAGACGCGAGAAGTCGCAGGGAGCCCAGAAGTTGACTTCCAAGGCCCCAATGCCCGCCGTGCGATACCCGGCCGCCAGGCCGGGCACGTGCTCCGCGTCGCTATCCAGCGACGCGGCCCCGAATTGGCTCACCTGGTTGAAGTTGTCGGCAATCGCAAAGATCTCGTTTCGCTGATCGAGCAACTGGCCGTCACGGCTCAACTCCGCCTGTAAGCCGACGCCCCATTGCCGGCCGGCATAACCGGCGGGCAACTCGACGCTGGTCGTTTCCAAAGGCGCCAAGTCGAGCGGCTGGCGAAGCTGCCACAGTTCGTCGTCGATGCCGCCTTCTGCCCGCACCGACAGCACCACTGACTGCCGCCGCAGCGTATGATTTTTGACCACCGCCTGGGCCGGCACCGATTCGCCGGCGTTGTGAATCAGCCCCGCCGGGCCCAGCCGCGTGATCTCGACCTCCGGCCAGCCATTGCCTTGGCGATGGACCGGCAGCAACCGGACTTCGTCGATCCAGATGGAAGCGTGGCCCAGGTAGCTGAGCGACCAAGTGAGCGACGTGCTGTCCAGGCTTTTGGCCAGCGGCAGCCGCCAGTCGACAAATTGTCCGGTGGGCTCGAAGTCGGTGGCCGCCAGCGTAATATCGGCTAACCTGGCGACGCCTTCTTCGGAGACCATCAGTCGCAGCACCGGCTCGGGCCGGTGGACATCCAGCGGTTTGACTCGCAAGACCAGCTCATAACCGCCCGCTGGCGCCGGTCGAGAGCTTGTCGAGCCACTCGCGCTGGTGGCACCCTGCATGCCCGGCTTGCAGGCCCACACGTAAACGTCGTCGGCCCCTTTGCGGATCGACACCTCGAGATTGTCTTTGACCAGATCGCACAGGGAGAATTGCCAAAAGCGGGGATCATCGCCCTGGGCCCAGGCCGCCAGCGGAAGCGATGAGCACGCGCACAGCAGGATCCAGGCGACAGGTTTCACAGGCGGCTCGCAAGTCAACGTGCAGCGGACACCGGCCCGCGTGCTGCGACCTATTATCCGCCGACCCCGTTTCGCCGGGCAAGCACCAACCGCGGCGTGGGCCGGCAAAATAACTGCGGCGGCCCGATCTCCTCGGTGCCGCCGGCTCCCGCGGCACCCGGAGTGTCCGCGCCGCCGCGTTCCCAGCCCGACCCGACTCGCCGACCCGACGCGAATTTGCATTGCCAGCCCGTAGGCGATAGGTTCAATCCTTATGGCGTGTTCGGCGGCAGCCTCGCGAGGGGGCATTTCGGGGAGAGGGGGACTTGCCAATGGTTCGCGTGCATTCGGGTCGGGCGTGGGCGTGGATTGCCGGGCGGGCCGGTGGGCCGCTGTTCTGCGTGATGGTCTTGCTGGCCTGTCCGGTCGCAATTCGTGCGCAAGCGGCTCCGCCGGGCAGCGCCGAGGAACTGGCGACGCTGCGCCAAGCGGCCGGCGATGCTCAGCGGTTCAAGGCCGAGGGCAAGCTTCAAGACGCGATTGACGCGCAGCGCCGCGCTTTCGAGATCGCACGCCGGCTGTTGGGCGAGGAGCATCCGGGCTTGATCGGACCGCTCGAATTCCTCGCCACCTGTCACGAGGCGCTGGCCCAGTGGCCCGAGGCCAAGGCGATGCGGCAGGCCATTGTTCGCCGGGCGACCGCCGCCTACGATCGCGACGACTACCGCATCGTCGATGCGCGGCTGGCTCTTGAGAATGTCGAGTTCCGCGCACGGCTAACTCCCGCCGAGCAGGCTCAGCGAGTGGAAATCGCCCGGCTCGATGGCCAGATGATCGCGCTGTATGGCGAAGGCCAGTACGGCAAGGCAGCCCCGCTCGCCGAGCAGGTGTGCGAGCTGCGAAGTAAGCTGCTCGGCGAAACGCACCCCGATTATGCCGCGAGCCTCAACAACCTGGCCATGCTATACACCAGCCTCGGCGATTATGCCCGGGCCGAGCCGCTCTATCGGCAATCGATCGGAATCCAGAAAAAGGTGCTGGGCGAAACGCACCCCCACTACGCCGCGAGCCTCAATAATCTGGCTTTGCTGTATCAGCGGATGGGGGATTACAGCGCAGCCGAGCCGCTCTATCGGCAGGCGCTGGAGATCGACAAGAAAACGCTGGGCGAAACACGGCCCGAATACGCTACCGATCTGAATAACCTGGCCGTGTTGTACAAGAGCCTGGGCGATTACGCCCGGGCCGAGCCGCTCTATCAGCGGGCGCTCGAGATCCGCAAACAGGTCTTGGGCGAAGCGCATCCCGACTACGCCCAGAGCCTGAGCAACTTGGCCATGTTGTACGACTACATGGGCGATTGCGCTCGGGCCGAGCCACTTTATCAGCGAGCGCTGGCGATTCGCAAACAGGCCCTGGGCGAAACGCATCCCGAATATGCACAGACGCTGAACAACCTGGCCTTGCTGTACGATTACATGGGCGATTTCGCCCGGGCCGAGCCGCTGTTTCGCCAGGCACTGGCGATTCGCAAGCAGGTCTTTGGCGAAGCGCATCCCGAATATGCGCAGAGCCTGAACAACCTGGCGGTGCTCTACAAGAGCATGGGCGATTACGCGCGGGCCGAGCCGTTGTTTGAGCAGGCGCTGGCGATCCGCAAACGGGCCTTGGGCGAGACGCATCCCGACTACGCCCAGAGCCTGAACAATCTGGCCGTGCTCTACAAGAGCCAAGGCGACTTCGCGCGGGCCGAGCCGCTGTATCAGCAAGCCACGCTGGCGTTCAAGCAGGCCTTGGGCGAGTCGCACCTCGACTACGCCACGAGCCTCAACAACCTGGCGGCCCTGTACGAGAGCATGCGCGACTTCGGGCGGGCCGAGCAACTGTTTCGGCAGGCCGTCTTGATTAGCCTGACAAATCTTCAGCGGACGTTTGCCGGCCAGTCGGAGCGCCAGCAAGTCGCGCTAGTGGCCGCGGTGCGGTATCTCCTGGACAATTATCTGTCGCTGGTCGCACGCGGACACGGCGACGTCGCGCAGGCCTACGCCATCTGGCTCGAATGGAAGGGCCTGGTGCTGCGCCAGCAGCAGCAATTGCACGGCATGGCCGATCGGCCGGAGCTCAAGCTGCAATTCGATCAGTTGAAGCAAGTCACTGCCCGGCTGGCCCGCTTGGCGCTGGCCGCGCCGCGGCCTGGGCAGCAGGTGGCGACGCATCGCAGCATGTCGGAGCTATCCAGCGAGAAAGAACGGATCGAACAGGAACTCGCTCAGCGTAGCGCCGAATTCCGCGCCAGCTTGCACCGTCCGACCAACCACGAGCTCCAGCAGGCCCTGCCCGCGACCAGCGTGCTCGTGGACTTCATCGAGTATTGGCACGAAGAGCCCGGGCACGTTCCAGGCACCGGACCGGGCCGGCAGCGGCGGCTGGCGGCCTTCATCGTGCCGCCTGGCGGCGAGATCAAGTTGGTCCCCCTGGGCGATAACGCCCTGGTCAATCGGGCGATCGACTTGTGGCGAGGTCAGAACGATTCGGACTTCGGCCGCTCGCCCGCGGCGCGCGCGGCGGCATACCTGTTGCGCGAGCGCATCTGGCAACCGCTCGAGTCGCATCTGGCCGGAGTCCGGCTCGTGCTGCTTTCGCCCGAGGGGGCGCTGGGCAAACTCCCCTTTGCCGCTTTGCCCGGCGCCAAGCCTGGCAGCTACCTGCTCGAAGACGTGGCGCTGGTGGTCATTCCTTCGCCCGCGGCGCTGACGCAGCCGGCCCACGCGCCCGCCATCCGCACCAGCCGCAATCTGTTAATCGTCGCCGACGTGGATTACGACCGGCTCCCCAGCGCCCCGCCGATCGCAAAAAAACAGTTCCTGATCGCGCAGCGCGGGCCAGCCCGGGATGACGACGACAAACCTTGGCCGCACCTGGCCGGCACGCTGGGCGAGCTGGGCGCGCTCAAGCTGCTGTATGAGAAAAATTTCGGCAGCGAAGGCCTGCAAACGCTCGACGGCGCCGGCGC
>DATCFX010000744.1:0-2330 GCA_036509275.1 Pirellulales bacterium
CGGTCTCGGCAAAGCCAAACAAACTCGGCAGCGTCACGTTGGTGATGCCGTCGGTTAGGGTTTGCGGTTGGCCGGCAATGCCGCTGTCGCTGCCGGGCGCCAGACCATCGACCACGCCCGCCGCGCCATTGCCGAACGACGCCGTCGGCGGCGCGGTATCGATGGTCAGCTCCAACACCGCGCTGCTTTGGCTGCCGAAGCCCACGCCGGCCGGCGTCGCCAGGTCGACCATTTCCAGGGCGGCGTAGATCGAGTGCGTGCCGTCGGCCAACAGAGTGGCAAAGGTGTATTGGTACAAACCCGGATACGCGGCGCCGACGGGAGTGGCGAAACCCACCGGCTGTTGAGCGCCCTGGCCGTCGAAAATGGCAACGCTAAATCCAGCCACAGTGCCGTCGCTGGCAAACGGAATCGGGATCACGCCGACCAGTGCCGCGCCGGCGTCGCCGGCAGTCGAGTCATGCAGCAAGGAACTGTCGTCCAATTGCAGGTAAATCGTCGGCGTGTTGATGTTCGAGATGCCGTCCGCGGACGAGCCCCCGGTGTCGTCGGCGCCTGACTCGAGCCCGTCCGGCGACAACTGCAAGTCGTAGGGCACCGGCGACGCCGTGTTTTCGATGTTCAAACTGTAGCCGTTGATCGCGCCGGGGTTCGGGATGCCATCGGTATTGGCCCCGAACACCTCGAGGTAGTAGGTCTGGCCGGCGACGGCCGGAATGCGGAGCCGGGCGTCGCCGTCGGCGCCGGTGGCGCCGAAAGTCTCCGGGCCGCTGGAGGCCGTGGCGATGAGGTCGCCGGCCGCGTCGAAGGCTTGCAGATTGAGAATGCCGCCGCCCGGCAGCAGCGCCGGATCGAACACGCTGAACAACGCCTGCAAGTCGAGCGTGCCGGTCTGTTGGGCCACGACGCTATAAAAATCCACATCGGTCGCCTGGCCGGGCGACAGGCCGGACGAAATGGCGACGCTGGCCACCTGGATGTTCGTTCCCGAGCCCAAGGACGTGGCGGTGACCAGCGAATCGTTCGATTCGTCCTGGTCGGGGCCCATGAACAAGGCGTTCGGCTGGCTACCGTCACTGGCCACATTGGGCTGTACGCTTTGCACGTTTTGATAATTGACGCTCGTCCATAGCACGCCGCCGGTGTAGATTTCGATCGTGCCCGCACTGCTGCTGGACTGGTCGGTGACCACAAACTGATTCGCGGCCAGCGTCCCTCCGGTGGCCGATTCGATCGCCAGCGTATCGCTGCCCGGCCCGCCCTCGACCGAGAGCACGCCGCCCATGTTGCTGAATTTGAACATCGTGCTCAAGGCGGCCGACTGGAAATATCCGGATTGCGGACTGCGCAGGCCAACCAGAATCGTGTCGCTCAGCGAGGTGGTTGCCGCCGCCAGCGATTTGCCGCCGGCGTCGAGATCGACGATCGCCAGGCCCGCCAGCGCGATCGAAGTGCTGTAGCCGGTAAGTTGCGTGAACGCACCGGGGGTGCCGCCGGCGGCCATGCTCACCGCCACCGGCCCGATCGCGCCCCCGATCGTCACTTCAACGCCCGTCGCGGAAGCAGCAGGCTCGACCACGATTTGGGCCAGCGCCGCCGGCGCGTAGGGATTATCGAGCGTGATCTGGTCATTGGTGCTGGCGTTGATGATCAACGCGGATTTGTTGGCAAACTCCAACGCCTGCTGACCGACAATGGTCAGCAGGCCGCGACTGACGATCGAGCCTTGGCCGTAGGCGATCGTGGCGTCCGCCGCTGCGCCGTTGATACTGAGCGTCGCCGCCGCGGCGGTATCCAGCACGGAGCCGGAGTTCTGGAAAGCGATCGTCTGGGTCCCGGTGGAACCGATGATCGCGTCGGTTCCCTGGTTCGGACTGCCGCCGAGGTTGAAGGCGTCGCTGGTTTGGGTCGCGCCGCCGCTGCTGAGCAGCGCGAGCGCGTTGCTGCCGGCTCCGCCGTCGTAGTGGATGCCGCCGGCCATGCTCACCAGCCCATTGGAGTCGTCGACGATCAACGTGTCGTTGCCCAGCAGGCCGTTGACGTTGATCTGCGAGATCGACGCCAGCGGCGCCTCGTAGATGGGCGTCGCGCTGTTGAAGTACACGTCCAGCAGCGACGGATTGAAGGCGTTCAACTCGAGCGTGATCGAGTCATTTTCGCCGGCGAAGTCTGCGTCGCCGTTCACGTTCAGCACCGAACTGGGAGTCGGCGCCCCCAGCCCTTGGACCACCAGGTTCACCAGCGGGCTGCCGCGCCCTGTGACAAGGTCGTAGCCAGGAGCGGTATTAAGGCCGTTGTTGCCGCCAATGGAATCGTGGAAGTCCGTAGCC
>DATCFX010000745.1:0-2375 GCA_036509275.1 Pirellulales bacterium
CGAGTTCCGCGCGGACTTGTATTATCGGCTCAACGGCTTCGTCATCAAGCTGCCGGCGCTGCGCGAGCGCAAGGACGACGTGCTCGTCCTGCTCCAACACTTCCTCCGGCATTTCAGCCGCGAATTGGGCAAGAAGGTACACGGCATCTCGCCCGAAGCCCTCGAACTGCTGCTCTGGTATCCCTGGCCCGGCAATGTCCGCGAATTGCAAAGCGTGCTCAAGCGGGCCCTGCTGCAAACGACCGGCGAAGTGCTGATTTCGGACTTCTTGCCCGAGGACGTCCGCAATCGGGCGTCCCACGGCGGCGCCGCCGGAGACAACGCGGCCCAGGCCGCGCCGGTCACCGAGGAATACGTCGATACCCGCATCCGCGAAGGATCCGAAGACCTTTACGCCGAAGCCGTGTCCCTGCTCGAGCGGGCTCTGATCACTCGGGTCCTGCAACACACCAAGGGCAACCAGTCACAGGCAGCCAAAATCCTGGGCATCACGCGCGGCAGCCTGCGCAATAAAATCCGCACCTGCGGCATTGCCATCGGGCACGTGGTCATGTCGGACAAACCGGGCAGCGCGGACTGACCACCGCGCCCGCGCTGGGCCAGGGCGCCGATTCCGTTACAAGGCGGCCGGCGCGCCGCGCCGCGCGCCGTCGCGCTCAAAAGCCTGGAGCGCCGCGAGCAATCGCTGAACTTGTTCATCGAGCAGCGCGAGTTGCTCCTCGCCCCCGTCGCCGCTGTGATCGTGGCCATGTTGCTCGAGTTGCCCAGCCAGCTTGGCCGCCTGTTGGGCCTCGAAGTTGCGCGCCATGCCCTTAAGGCTATGGGCCGCCAATTCCAGCGTCGGCCAATCGCGGGCCACCAGCGCCTGGCGAATCTGGCTGACGAGCGCCGGCCCGTCTTCGGCAAAGAACTGCGCCAGGTGCTGGAAGAGCTCGCGATCCCCGTCCATGCGCCGCAGAGCGGCGTCGAAATTGAGTTCCGCGGCCGGCTGCGGCGCGAGGCTGGCAGTCCCCGGCTGCTCGGCCGGTTCCGCGCCAGGAATTAGGCGTTCGACGACGGCGATCAACTCGCGGGCATCCAGCGGCTTGGTCAAGTAGCCGTCCATCCCGACCGCCAGGCAGGCTTCGCGGTCGCCGCGCATGGCATGGGCCGTCATGGCAATGATCGGCACGCGTCCGCCCGCCGTCCGCTCGTGCTCGCGGATGGCGGCCGTCGCGCCCAGGCCGTCGAGCTGCGGCATCTGCACGTCCATCAGCACCGCATCAAAAGGCTCGGCGCGATACAGGTCGAGCGCACGAAAGCCGTCGGCGGCCAGCCGCACCTGGTGGCCGCGCTTTTCGAGAATCCGCACCACCAGCTTCTGGTTGGCCGGTGTATCTTCCGCCACCAGGATGCGCAGCGGCCGAGCCGTCGCCTCCGATTTCTGCGGGCGTACGGCAGGGGATACCGGGCCGCCACCGGCCAGCGCGGCCAGCGCATCGCCCAACTCGACGGATCCCAGCGGCTTGGCCAGGTGTTCGATGCCCAGATGCCGGCAGCGGGCCGTGTCGGCCTCGCGGTTCACGCTCGACAAGAGCATGATGATCGAGCCGCTGAAGCGTGCTTGCGATTTGATCCGCTCGGCCAGCTCGAAACCGTCGGCGCCGGGCAAACCGGCGTCGATCAATAGCAGCGCACCGGCGGCGCCGGCCGTGTGGTCGATCCAATCGAGTGCCTCGTCGGCCGTTTGAGCCGTCGCGGTTTTCAGTCCGAAATCCGTCAGGTCGCGAGCGAGCACCGTTTGGCAAGTGAGATTGTCGTCGACAACCAGCGCGGGGCGGTCGGCGAAGGCCGCCAACGGCCGGTCGCCCGCCTCGGCCGATTCTTCGGCTGCCTGAAACATGATCAGGAAATGAAACGTGCTGCCCGCCCCCGGCTGACTCTCGACCCAAATCCTCCCGCCCATCATGTCGACTAATTGAAAGGTAATCGCCAGGCCCAAGCCAGTGCCGCCGAAGCGGCGCGTGGTCGAGCTATCGGCCTGCACAAACGACTCGAAGATGGTGGACTGCTTATCGGGCGCAATGCCCACGCCCGTGTCGCGCACGCTGCCGCGCAGCCGCAGTTGATCGCCCCAGCGGCCGTCCAACTCCAGCCGCACCACCACTTCGCCCTGCTCCGTGAACTTGATGGCATTGCCCACCAGGTTGGTGAGCACCTGACGCCAGCGCTGTTGATCGCCGATGAGCTTGTCGGGCACCTGCGAATCGATGTCGAAGGCCAACTCCAAGCCCTTCTGGTGCGCCCGCAACGCCAGCACCCGCATGGTCGCGGCCATCGCCTTGCGCAGACTGAAGGGTGCGGCCTCGAGCTCGAGGCGGCCAGCCTCGATCTTG
>DATCFX010000746.1:0-1075 GCA_036509275.1 Pirellulales bacterium
GCTCAGTTCGTCGACGCCCAGAATGGCGATGATATCCTGCAGCTCGCGATAGCGCTGCAGTGTGCGCTGCACGCGGCGGGCGATCGCGTAGTGCCGATCGCCCACGTATTGCGGATCGAGAATGCGGCTGCTGGAAGCCAGCGGATCGACGGCCGGATAAATGCCCTTTTCCGAAATCGAGCGTTCCAAGTACAGAAACGCGTCCAACTGGCCGAAGGCCGCGGCCGGGGCCGGGTCCGTGGGATCGTCGGCCGGCACGTACACGGCCTGCACGCTGGTGATGGCCCCCTTGCTGGTCGAAGCAATCCGCTCTTGCAGCGCGCCCATTTCCGTGGCCAGGGTCGGCTGGTAGCCCACGGCCGAAGGCATGCGGCCCAGCAAGGCCGATACTTCGCTGCCGGCTTGCGAAAAGCGGAAAATGTTGTCGATGAACAACAGCGTGTCGGCGCCGGTCGTATCGCGGAAGAATTCGGCCATCGTCAACGCCGACAAGGCCACGCGCAACCGGGCACCCGGCGGCTCGTTCATCTGGCCAAACACCATGCAAGTCTGCTCGATGACGCTACGGCCGGTGTTGCCGATCTTGGTCTCCTGCATCTCGAGCCACAGGTCGGTTCCCTCGCGCGTGCGCTCGCCCACGCCGGCAAACACCGAGTAGCCGCCGTGCTGCTTGGCGATGCGCGCGATCAACTCGGTGAGGATCACGGTCTTGCCCAAGCCGGCACCGCCGAACAGCCCGGCCTTGCCACCGCGGACAAACGGCGTGAGCAGGTCGATGACCTTGATGCCGGTTTCGAACAGCTCGGTCTTGGTCGACAGGTCGGTGATCGGCGGCGCCTCGCGGTGAATCGGCCAGCGCTCTTCGACGGCTACCGGCCCGCGGTTATCGATCGGCTCGCCGATCACGTTGAACACGCGGCCCAGCGTGGCTTTGCCCACCGGCACCGTGACCGGGCCGCCCGTGTCGATGCACTCCTGGCCCCGGACCATGCCATCGGTGTTGCCCAAGGCCACGCAGCGCACGCGGCCGCCGCCCAAGTGCTGCTGCACCTCGCCCACCAGCTTGACATGTACG
>DATCFX010000747.1:0-4125 GCA_036509275.1 Pirellulales bacterium
TGCGCCGCGCGGCGCACCATCGACGAGCCCCGCCCGGGCGGCCGACTGCACTGCGGCTTCTAAGGCGTACCCGGTGAACGCTTCCACGCCTTGATCGAACAGCTCCCAGTTCACTTGTTCGACCCGCTGCTGCCAGAGCGCGAGCCGGCGTTGGCCGACCGCCTCGAGCATTTCGCCGGCAAAACTCCGGCGCTCGCCACCCACGGCCGCTTGCCAGGCATCGGCGACGCGGGTGGCAAGCGAGGGCTCGAGTTCCAGGGCCTGCACCACGTCGTCCACGGCCCCCCGCGCGTGAAGCTGCTGGAGCAATTCATGCGTCAACTGCCGGATGTCTTCCAGCGCCGGCTCTTTCGCCAGCCAGACGCCGTAGTCGGGCGTGAATTTCGCTGCCAGTTGGTCAATCTGCCGCGCCGCGTCGTCGCCGGCCGGCCAGTGTAGCTTGCCCGCCGCCTGGAGTCGCCGCACGGTTTCGTCGAGCGTGTAGCGCACCAGCAACGGGCCCAGTTCGCGCTGGAATTCCTGGTAGCGCAGCAACGCCAGCCCGCGCATGGTCTCGTCGAACCGCTCCAAGGCCTGCTGGCTGGCGTCGTTGAGCAACGCGTCGCGGTCGGCCTGGCCGGCCGCGGGCAGGACGTAACCCTGTTGTTCCAGCGCCAGCAGCACGGCGCGGACCTGCCGCAGGGCATCGTCGAACTTCAGCACCCGCTTGGGCCACAGCGACTTGGGGCGGAAATTGACGAACGTCTCGACCATATCCAGCGGTGCCGGGTCCGTGGGCGTATCCGCACGGCCCGCCTTGCCGATCACCGATTCGACCTCCGGAAAACCGCGCAGCAGCGCATCGCGGGCCTTGAGGTCGTCGGCCACTTGCGTGACGCTGGCGCGCGGAACAGTGATCGGCATGTCGAGCGTCGTGCCCTCGTCCAACGGCGGCATATAGGTCACGCCCAGTTTTTCCAGGTGAAACGACCACAGCGCGATCAGCACCAGGCTCGCCAGCGACACGACCTGCCAGCGGATGCCGCGCGTGGTCGCGACCGTCAGCGACGTGACCAGCCCAAACACGGCCAAGAAGCAGATGCGCCACACGCGCTGGTCGGCCCCGTAGCCGATGAGCGCCTGTAACGGGAAGAAGCCCGCCGCGATGATCAACAGCACCGCGAACATCCAGATCACCAGGTTCCAGCGCGGCAGGGCCCAAGTGAGCAGCGGCTTGTAGATCCGGATGAAGCTGCGAACGATGGGATTCTCTTCTTCGCTGCGCAGGCGGCCGCGGATAAAAATCGGGATCAAGGCCGGCACGATCGTCACCGAGACCAGCGCCACGCCGAGCATGGCGAAGCTCTTGGTAAACGCCAGCGGACGAAACAGCTTGCCCTCGCGGCCGCTGAGCATGAACACCGGCACGAACGACAGCAGCATGATCAGCACGGAAAAGAAAATCGGCCGGCCGACCGTGCGGCACGGCCCGACGACCAGCTCGCGCAGATCGCCGGTCACGCGGCGGTCGCCGAAATGGGCTTTCAGATGATGCGTGGCGTTTTCGGTCATCACGATCGCCTGGTCCACCAGGATGCCGATCGAAATCGTGATGCCGGCCAGCGACATGATGTTGGCTTGGATATCCACGATGCCGGCGGCGCGCAGCAGCCACATCAGCAGAAAAGAGAACAGCACCGATAGCGGCAGCGTGATGCAAATCACCAGCACGCTGCGGACGTGAACCAGGATCAGCAGAATGGCCAGCGAGGCGATGATCATCTCGTGGCCCATGACTTCGGTCAGCGTATGGATCGCGCCGGAGATCAGCCGCGTGCGATCGTACGCGGCGACGACGTGTACGCCCCGCGGCAGTCCCGGCTGGAGCTCCTGGATCTTTTCCTTGACCCGGCGGGTAACCCCCAGCGGGTTCTCGCCGTGCCGCATCAGCACGGCGCCGCCGACGACTTCGTTGCCGTCCTTTTCGTAAACGCTGCGGCGGAATTGCGTGCCCAGCGTCACGTTGGCGATGGTTTTCACGTAGATCGGCGTGCCGGCCACCTGCTTGATCACCGTGTTTTCGATGTCCTCGATGCCCCGCAGCCAGCCCACGCCGCGTACGATGTACTCGGCGCGGTTCTTTTGCACGACGCCGCCGCCGGAAGGCATGTTGCTCTTGCCCACCGCGGCGTTCAGCTCGCCCAACGTGATGCCGTAGGCCCGCAGGGCTTCGGGCCGCACGTCGATCTGATATTCCAGCGGCATGCCGCCGACGATGGCCACGTCGGCCACGCCGGCGGCGGCGTTCAACTGCGGGGCGATATAGAACTTGTTCAGCGCCCACAGCCGCGCGGGCTCGACCGGATGCGTCGCGCTGGGCTCGACCGTGTACCAGAAGATCTGGCCCAGCGCCGTGGCGTCGGGCGCCATGTACGGCACCACGCCCGCCGGCAGAAACGTACCCGCCTGGGCCAGCTTTTCGGTCACGCGCTCGCGGGCGAAATAAAAGTCGACGTCATCCCCGAAGATGATCGTGATCATCGAGAAATTGAACTCGCTCGACGAGCGCACCGCACGCACGCCGGCCAGTCCTTCGAGCTTGAGCGATAACGGATACGTGACCTGGTCTTCGATTTCGCGCGGGCTGCGGCCCAGCCAGTCGGTGAAGACGATGACCTGGTTCTCGCTCAAGTCGGGGATCGCATCGACCGGCGTTTGCAGCGTGGCGTAGACGCCCGCGATGGCCAGCACCGTGGCGAGAGCCAGCACCAGGAAGCGGTTGCGAATCGAGAATTCGATCAGTTGTTCGATCATTGCGGTTTGCCTGCGCTGCCGGCAGCGGCCTGTTGTCGCCGTTTGAGCTTCGCCAGCGTGGCTTGGGGATTCTCCAGGGCCTCCTCGCGGCAACCTTCGCAGCAGACGAACACGCTCTGGCCGTCGAGCACGAGTTTCACCGGCGGGCCCATCGCTCCCAGCCGGCTGGTTTCCAGCACGGCGCAAAACCGCTGCGCCGTCGCGAGCTTTCGATCGTGCGGAGGCAGGCTCGCCAGCGAGGCTTTGATCTTGGCCTCGCGCGCGTCGCCGGCCGATGGCGGCAGGGCCTTGGCCGTCGGCAGGGCCTTGGCCGGAGGCTTGGACGCGGCCGATTGGCCCTGCAAGGCGGCGACTTTGGCCAGCGTTTCGGCCGCGTTTTCGATAGCATCGTCCCGGCAGCTTGGACAACAGACAAACACGGTGCGACCGTCGATCACCAGCTTGACCGGCACGCCCATCGCGCCTAGCCGGCTGCCTTTGAGCACGGGGCAAAACTTCTGCGCTTCGGCCTCGCGGCGATCGGCCGGCGAGAGCCTGGCCAGCGCGGCGGCGATCTTCGCATCGACGTCGTCGGGCGTCGACGGCCGAACGGTCACGCTCGACGGGCCCGACTTCGATCCGCCGCTGCCGCCAAAATAAATCGAGCCGGCCGCCGGGTTCAGCCGCGTTTCGGCATCTACCAGGAACGAGCCGGATGTCACCAGCTGGTCGCCGGGGTGCAAGCCCGAAAGCAGCGGATAAAACACCACGTCGCCGGGCCCTGACATCTTCGGCCCCAACTCGACTTTCACTCCCTCGAACACGCCGGGCAGCGTCTGGCGATAGACGATCGTCTGGCTGCCGGTGTCGATCACGGCTGACGCGGGCACGGCCAACACGCCCGCCTGCGAGAGCGATGCGCTGTTGCGGCCGGCGGTGCTGGCGACGAGCCGCTGCAAGCTGCGGGCCGGGACGTGAATGCTGACGGTGGCGGTCATGCCCGGCCGCAGCTTATGGTCCGGATTCGGCAATTGGCAGCGCACGGTGACGGTGCGCGTGGCCTCGTTCACGTGCGGATGGACGAAGGCCAGCTTGCCGCGAAATGGCTCGTTGGGAAACGCCCGCGTCGTGGCGACGACGCTGACGTCGTCGTTGACGCCGCTGGGCGACTGATCCAGCGGCAAAAAGGGCATGTCGTCTTCGTAGACCTCGGCCTGGATCCAAACCGTGGACAGGTCGGCAATGTCGTACAGCGGCGTCCCCTCGTCGACGTACTGCCCCTCGAGCACGTACTTGTTGATGACGTGCCCGGCGATCGGCGAGCGGATCTTCAGATGCGAGTTGGCCGTGCCC
>DATCFX010000748.1:0-3872 GCA_036509275.1 Pirellulales bacterium
CCGCGACACCTCTCCCCTTGCGGGAGAGGGCAGGGTGAGGGGCCGGGAAAAACGGAAGTTATTTTTCGGTCGATCCTAACGGCCCTGTGCTGCAAACGCTATGGAGCTTCCGCCTTCGGCCGCGGCGCGTATTGCCGAGAATCTGGCGAGCGTACAGGATTGCATTGCAGTCGCGGCGGCTCGTAGCGGCCGGCCGGTCAGTGCGGTCACGCTCGTGGCCGTGACGAAGTATGCCGGCAGCGATGCGGCGCAAGCCTTGGTGCGAGCCGGCTGCCACGACCTGGCCGAAAGCCGGCCGCAGGAACTGTGGCACAAGGCCGCGGCCCTGGCCGACCAGCCGGTGCGCTGGCACCTGGTAGGCCACTTGCAGCGCAATAAGCTCAAACGCACGCTGCCACTGATCTGGCTCATCCACTCGTGCGATTCGCTGCGGCTACTGGCCGCGATCGACGCCGAAGCCCAACAGCTTGGCCGCCGCCCCGCCGTGCTGCTGGAAGTGAACATCTCCGGTGACCCGGCCAAGCACGGCTTTGCGCCGCACGAATTAACCGCTGCCTGGGACGTCGTGTTGGGACATCAACATGTCGAGCTGCGCGGGCTGATGGGCATGGCCGGCGTCGAAGGAGACTTGGAACTCGCGCGCCGCGATTTCACCGCATTGCGGCTGCTTCGCGATAAGCTACAAACTGCCGCCGGCCACCGCGTGCGACTGGACGAGCTCTCGATGGGCATGAGCGGCGACTACGAAGTCGCGATCGCCGAGGGGGCCACGATCGTGCGCATCGGCTCCGCGCTGTTTGAAGGCCTCGCATGATCGTGAGGCTCGAGCGTCATCCCGACGGCTGGCTCGCCGTTTATGGAAAGAGAATACTGGTTTCTCCCCGGTGAGCGCCCTGCCTTGCGGGCTGGATCGTGATTTTGACTTCTTGTCCTAGTTCGTTCAGGCAGCGAAACAGCCGTTCGACCGAAAAGCCTGCGAGCCGGCCTTGTTTCAAAGCTGAAATCTTCGGTTGATCGATTCCCATCAATGCGGCCGCTTCTGTCTGATTGAGATTTCGTTGGGCAATGATTTCGCAGATGCGATGGGCTAGTTGAGCCTTGGCAAGCCGCTCATTTGGATTACTGAGCCCAAGGTCACGAAACACATTGCCGCTGCTTTTTTGCACGTTTGCGGTCTTCCCTGGCTTCTTCATGCAGGTCTTTCCTGCTGCCGGCAATCCAGCGCAGAGGCTTCGGCCGTCGCTGATTGTCGCTCTTTCCCACGCCCTTATCTCCGGCAGCCATTATGCTATTTATAGCATAATAACCCGCGCCAGTAAATCCGACTCGATTTGTCGCGCCACCTTCATTCAGGGTGTTCGATGGCGTGGTTTTTCCTAAAATGGATGAACGGCAAACAGCAGCGTTGCTGGGCACATCCGTCCTGCGATACCCCGCTTGCGAAATGAGAGGGCCATGGAAAGCTATCTTTTGGCGGATCCTGAAATGCCAGACGCAACCACTCGAGCATGACGACTATCATGTTGATCCCACTGACCGTTTGGCTGCTGCTTGCTGCTCCGGCGGAGACCCAGATTTCGCCGGCGCGGATGGGCGATGATGGGTTCTTGCGGCACGAGGTGCGCTGCCAGTACCAGGCTGGCACGACTCTGATTCGCGTGCTGTTGCCCGCTCGAGCGGAGCCGACGCGGGTTTGTCCGCTGTTGCTGGTGCTGCCGGTCGAGCCGGGGCTCGAGCACCACTATGGCGACGGCCTGGCGGAAGTGCGGCGCCGGCAGTTGCACAATCGCTATGGGCTGGTTGTCGCCGAGCCCACGTTCTCGCAGTTGCCTTGGTACGGCGATCATCCCAGCGATCCGCAGGTTCGCCAGGAGAGCTACTTGCTCAAAGTCATCCTGCCGTTTCTGCGGACCCACTATCCGATCGGGCCGGGCCGCAAAAATGTGCTGCTGCTGGGTTTCAGCAAGTCGGGCTGGGGGGCTTGGAGCTTGCTCGTGCGGCATCCCGAACTGTTCGAGCGGGCAGCCGCTTGGGATGCGCCGCTGGCCATGCTGGCGCCGGACAAGTATCGCATGAACGTGGTGTTTCCCACGCCCGAGAGTTTCCGGCCGTATTGTCTGATCAGAGCCATGGGCTTATCCAATGGCGAACTGCACTCGGAGCCGCGGCTTGGACTGTTCGGCTACGGTAATTTTCGCGACCAGCACCTCGTCATGCATCAGCGGCTGGACGAGCTTCTCATTCCCCACGTCTGGCGCGACGGCCCGCCGCGCGAGCACGTTTGGGAAAGCGGCTGGGTCAGCGAGGCGGTCGAGTTCCTGGCGACCGGGAAGCCCGCAGTTGTCCCGACAAACGAAAAGGATCAAGAGAACCACAGAGGCACAGAGACACAGAGGGGGCAATGAGATAGATGAACGATGGCCAAGGGCACCACCCGGCCGATTGCCCAACAGGCGGCTCACCCGTTTTCGTCTCTTTCTTCTTCTCTGTGCCTCTGTGCCTCTGTGGTTATCTTCTTTTTTGTTCGAGCTCGCCGACAAGGCGTGACCTCCAATCGCTCGCATTGCCGGACAAAAGCCCTAGAATAGCCGGCTTGCTGTTGCGCTTCTGCCGCCTCATCCAACCGTGAGTTTTGCTGCAATGTCCAACGCCGCTGTCGCTGCCGGAGGGAACGCTTCGGTGCGTTTTCGTTTGGCCGGGATGATGTTCCTCGAGTACTTCGTGTGGGGCGCTTGGGCCGTCGAAATCGGCGGCTATATGAGCGCGGTGCTGCACTTTTCCGGCAGCCAGATCGGCTGGGTCTACTCGTCCACGGCCATTGCAGCCATGCTCTCGCCCCTGTTGATGGGCTATGTGGCCGACCGGCTGCTGGCCACCGAAAAGTTGCTGGCCATTTTGCACCTGCTGGGGGCCGTGCTGCTGGCTGCCGCCGCGTTTTCCGGCAGGCTGGCCCAAGCGCTCGGCGCGGACGGCGAGCAGTTTCCCGTGCTGCTCGGCCTAATGATCGCTTACTCGCTGCTCTACATGCCGACGCTGGCGCTGACCAATTCCATCAGCTTTGCCCACATGGTCGACCCGGAGAAGGAGTTTCCGCTGGTGCGCGTGTTCGGCACCTTGGGCTGGATCGTGGCCGGGCTGGTCGTCGGCCTGGTGCTCAAGCTCGAGCCGGGCACGTGGACGCACGGCATGCTGACGGCGATCTTCCCGCCGGAACATGCGTTCTTTGCCAACAACAACTTCCTAGTGCTGGCCGCCGTGGCCTCGGCCGTGCTCGGGCTGTATTGCCTGGCCCTGCCGCACACACCGCCCAAGCCGGCGGAAGCACACCGCTCGACCGATCGCCGCCAAAGCGTGCTCTCATTGCTGGCCGACCGCTCGTTCCTGGTCTTCGTGCTCTGCTCGTTTTCGATCTGCATTCCGCTGGCCTTTTACTACAACATGGCGAACATTTTTCTCAGCGAGGTCGACGCGCCGCATCCCACCGCGCTGCAGACCATCGGCCAGGCCTCGGAAGTGATTTTCATGGCCCTGATGCCGGTGTTCATCAAAGCCCTGGGCGTGCGCCGCATGCTGGCGCTGGGCATGCTGGCCTGGGTGCTGCGCTACGCCTGCTTCGCCTCGCTGGGCTTTCCGCTGATCGTGCTGGCCCTGCTCTTGCACGGCATCTGCTACGACTTCTTTTTCGTGGCCAGCCAGATTTTTGTCGACAGCAAAGCCGACCTTAGCCAGCGGGCCAGCGCCCAGAGCTTCATCGCCTTCGTCACGCTGGGCGTCGGCATGTTCGTCGGCGCGCAGGCCGCCGGCTGGGTCCACGACCATTATCCGCCGGCGGTGCGCGTCGAAGGCGGCGGCCGAGCGGTGGGCATGCTCAG
>DATCFX010000749.1:0-1130 GCA_036509275.1 Pirellulales bacterium
GACGAAAACCTCCCCAGATGCTGTCATGGCTCGTCCCCTGTGCGTTGAGGCCCGGCCCGGCCCACCCGGGCAACCCTCGCTCAACCCCGCTCATGTGGGACGAGCTACCTCGGCGCTTCAGCGGACATGCGGTCTTACGCCCAACTCACGCAGCCATAGCAGGTCGCCCAGAAGGTGTGGCAACCGATCGGCGCCGCGATCCCGGCGCCGGCGCGCCGGCGCACCATGCGTCGGCCTGCGCCATTGGCAGTTCGGACACCGCGTCACCGCGGCCGCTGCAGTGGCGGCTGGTGTAACGGCGAGCTGAGCGGCGGGTGAGAACTCGCCGCCGCTCCGCTACCTACCCGGCCTGAAGGTCGATTTCGTTAGGCGGCAAGCGGCAGTCCGCGGCGGCGAATGCGGGCCACTCCCAGGCCCAGTATGCCGCTTGCGAGCAATGTCATGCCAACCGGCTCCGGCACCGCCGCGAGCGAACCCGGGATGATCCCCACGCCGGGAACGGATTCGAACGCGTAGGACACGAGGTCGGTGCCCGCGAACTCGGCGTAGCCGAAATGCGTGCCGTCAGAGCCCATCACGTCCAGGCCGATGAAGGAGGGCGTGGCGGAAAACGGAATCGCGGTCGCCGTCGTGAAACTCGAATACACGTAGCTGCTGTCGAATTCCACGAAGTCGCGGACCGGGTCGAAGAACGCGCTCGGCTGACCGAAGAACGACGTCACACCGGCGTTGGCGCTCGTCATGACGCT
The DNA here is from genome assembly GCA_036509275.1 of Pirellulales bacterium. GTDB lineage: Bacteria > Planctomycetota > Planctomycetia > Pirellulales > PNKZ01 > DATATB01. Next base: position 750 of record DATCFX010000749.1, read on the forward strand.
GACCGGGGCGCCGTCGAAGGGCGAAGAGCCGTTATCGATCAGCGTGAAGGCTCCCCCATCATAGCTGAAGGACGTCGAGCCGCCCGTGAAGTCGACATTGGTCGTACTGCCTATCGGCGACGCCGATGCGGGTGCGACGGCCCATCCGGCTCCGGCGAGGCCCAAACCCAACGTGCCCAATAGGCCGAGGCTGGTGGAATTCGGCAGGCGACGACGATTGCGTGATCCCATTGCATTCCACTCCTAGCAGGCCGCTGAAAAACCGTTGGTAGAGCTGCAACATCCATTATCAGAGCTGGGATGTTCGGCTTTCAGGGCCAAAATCGGGCAGTTTCCCGACGCCCGAAAGCCGCTTATCCAGCCTTCGGCATTATCCGGGCA
>DATCFX010000750.1:0-7075 GCA_036509275.1 Pirellulales bacterium
AGCGTCAACGGCGGCACGCTGCTGTATATCGGCGCCAGCGGCGCCGCCTCGACCGAGACGGTGGCCACGCTCAATATCCTGGCAAATGCCAGCTCGACGGTGATCTCGCAAGTCGGCGCGGGCGCCGGTTCGTCCGTCGCGCTGTCGTTCGGCCAACTCAACCGCAGCCCGCTCGGTTTCGTCCAGTTTGTCGGTGCCGGCGTCAACCTCGGGGCCGGCAACCAGATCCTCTTCACAACCGCGCCGACTGAAATCGGCAGCGGAACGAATGCCATCCTGCCTTACGCCACGGCCGTTTCCAGCACCGGGCAGGTCGACCTGGCCACGCTTGCGGCGGGCGCGCTGGTGGCCTTCACCAATTATGCGACCGGCAATATCAACAGCGCGGCAGCCGGCAGCGTGTATCTGCTCGACGGCAACTTGTCCCCCTCGCCGCAAACGCTGACTACCAGCAAATCGTTCAATGCGGTGCTGATCCGCGGCAGCGGGCTCGCGCTCAGCGGCATTGCCGGGGTCACGTTGAACCTGGCCTCTGGCGCGCTGCTGAGCGCGGGCGGAAGCGGCAACGTCGTTTCCGTGCCCACGCTCGACTTCGGCGCGGTGGAAGGCGTGATCGACACGGCCGCGGATCTCAGCATTTCGAGCACGATCACCGGCACCAGCCCCATCGGCATCACCAAGGCCGGCCCTGGCACGCTCACCCTCTCGGGCACGAGCCCTAACACCTACAGCGGCCAGACGATCGTCACGCAGGGCGTGTTGAACGTGCAGAAAAGCGGGGCCCTGGGGGCAACGGTCGCCAATGACGTGCAGACTGTGACTATCAGCAATGCCGTCGGCGGCACATTCTGGTTGTTCTTCAATGGCCAGGAAACCGCCAGCATGGCATATAACGCCTCGGCCGCGACCGTACAAACCGATCTCGACGCGCTGTCTACGATCGGCGGGGTGGGCGGCTCGGTGACGGTTTCCGATCCCAACTCCAGTGGCAACCCCAACGTCTACACGATCACCTTCGGCGGCTCGCTGGCGGGCATTGCCCAGCCCGGCTTTGGAAACACTTACAGCCTGAGCTACAGCGTTGTGGTGCCTTCGTTGGTGATCGCCACCGTCAATCCCGGCGGGCTGGCCGGCGCCGGCACAACGGTCGTCAGCGGTGCGGCTCTACAAATCTCCGGCAGCTCGACCGAAACGGGCGAACAACTCGCGCTCAACGGCACCGGCCTGGCCTCGACCGGCGCCTTGCACGCCGATAACGGCACCAACGCCTGGAACGGCCCCGTTGTGCTCAGCACTGCGGCGACCGTCAACGTCGACTCCGGCGGACAGCTCGCCATCGGCGACGCCATTAGCGGCGCGGCCGGCTTCACCAAGGTCGGCGCCGGCACCTTGCAGTTCAGCGGCGTCAACCCCAACACGCTCACGGGCACGACCACCGTCAACGACGGCACCTTGCTACTGGACAAGACGGGCGGCGTCACGGCCATCAACGGACCTTTGACCGTCGGCAATGACGTCGGCCCAGGCTCGGACTTGGTGCAAGTGGCTACCCCCGAACAGATCAATAGCAACAGCACGGTAACCATGAATTCCACCGGCGTGCTGCAACTGCTGGCCAGCGTGGCCACGAGCACCACGCAGGCCGAGCAGACCGTTTCGGCTGCCGGCTCCAGCGGCACCTTCACACTCACGTTCAACAGCCAGACCACCGCCAACATCCCGTTCAACGCCACGACCGCGACCGTGCAGAGCGACTTGCAGTCGCTGTCTTCGATCGGCGGAATTGGCGGCTCGGTGTCGGTGACGGGCACGCCGGGCGCCTACGTCGTGCTGTTTGGCGGCTCACTGGCTGGCACGGCCGAATCGGCGATGACCATCGCGAAAACCGCCGGAATCGGCACTGCCAGCGTGCAAGTCATCTCCACCGGCGGAGTGGTCGGTTCGCAGACGATCGCCGGGCTGTCGACGCAAGTGGGTATCGCGGCCAGTTCCAGTGTTGCGCTGGCCAGCGGCACCACGCTGGCTTTCAGCGGCACCGTGACCGTCAATTCCGGCGTGGTCGGCGCGTCGTCCGCTTCGCCCAGCGTCACAATCAGCGGTGGCAGCCTGTCACTGGCTGCTCAAGGCACCAACGGTATCCGCTCGTTCCAGGTCAACGACAGTCCCGTATGGGTCGATCTGCTGGTCACCTCGACGATCACCAACGGCATCGCCGGCGGCGCCAGCGGCTTTAGCAAGGCCGGCACCGGCCGAATGGTGCTCGATCCCACCAGCGGCAGCAACACGTTCAGCGGCGCGGTGACGGTTAGCTCCGGCGAATTGAACTTGCAGCAGTCCGGCGCGCTGGCCGCTGCCAGCGGGACCACGGTCAGCAGCAGCGCGGCACTGGAGATAATGACGAGCATCACGACCAGCGGCACACTGGCGCTCAACGGCACGGGCGTCAATAACACGGGCGCCCTGCTGGACGTGGACGTCAATGGCAACGACACCTGGAACGGCAATGTCACGGTGAGCACGGCCAGCAACGTCGGCGTCGTGTCGGGCACGACACTGACGATCAATGGCGTGATCGGCGGCGCTTTCGGCCTGACCAAGATCCTGCCCGGCACGCTCGTCTTCGGCGGTTCGTCGGCCAACACGAATACCGGCACCACGACCGTCAGCGAGGGCACGCTGCTGCTGAGCAAGCCCGCGGGCGTCGATGCGATCGCCGCCGGCGGGTTGCTGGCCGTCGGCAACGATGCCGGCGGACCCGACAGCGACCTGGTGCAATTGACCGCCGCCAACGAAATCGACCCGGCTGCATCGGTCACCATCGACAGCACCGGCCAACTGGAGCTCAACGGCTTCAACCAGGCGCTGGCGGGCGTGACGATGGAGTTCGGCCCGACGCAAAGCGCCCTCGTGACCACAGAAAGCGGCACACTCTCGCTCACGAGCAGCGCGACGTTCAGCTCCGTCGGCACGCTTTACACCGGCAGCCCGGCGGCCACGATCAGCGGCAACCTGGCGCTGGGCTCGAACTCCGTCACCGTAACCGTTAACGGGGGCACGTCGCTCGATAACGCCCAGATTTCGGCCACGATCACCGGCAGCGGCACGGTCACGAAGTCCGGCAGCGGCACGCTGCTGCTCTCGGCAAACAACACGGCCGGCTGGTCGAGCCCCATCACGCTCTCCGGCGGAACCGTGGCACTGGGCAACAGCGGCGGCCTGGGCACCGGCACGCTGACCGTCAGCGCGAGCACTACGCTGCGCGGCGAGGGCACGGCGATCACGCTGGCCAACAACATTACGATGAACAATCCGTTCACCATCGGCGGAACCCAAAACTTCGCACTTTCCGGCACTGTCACCGGCAACTCCAGCAGCAGTTATGTTATCACGGTCGCCAATGCCGGCAGCACATCGCTGGGAAATATCGTGACGCCCACGGCCGCGCTCACGCTGTTCGTCAATCCCAACTTTTATTCAAACGCCACCTTGGCCGGTTCCGTGACCGGCTCGGGCAACTTCACCAAGGGTGGTGCGGGCCGGCTCACCGTCGGCGCCGGCGGATCGATCAATCTCAGCACCAATATCTTCGTCACGGCCGGCGTTCTGGCCGTCTCCAACGGATCCGCGCTCGGAACTGCGAATGTGCAGCCTTCCAACGGCGGTGCGCTTGAAATTTCCGGCAATCAACAATTCAATAACGAGCTCGTGCTCTACAACAGCTCGACCACCTCGCCCAACTCGGGCTCCGACGGTTTCCTTACCGGTGCGCTGCGCAGCACAAGCGGCACGAATACTTGGGCCGGCAGCGTGTTGCTCTCGGGCTCAAGTGCCGGCACAAACTTCATCGGGGTCGACAGCGGCCAATTGACCATCACGGGAACCGTCAGTGAATTCACCACCGGCTCTGGCCTGGCCAAAGTCGGCGCCGGAACGCTGGTGCTGGGCGGCTCCTCGTCGAACACTTTTACCGGCCTCACCACCATCGACCAGGGCAGGCTGCAACTGAACAAGTCCGGCGCGGCCAATGCCATCGGCAGCGGCGGCGTGACGGTCGGTGACGGCGGTGGCGGGCACGATGCCGACGTCTTGCAGTTCGGCCCGGCCGCCGGGACCGCTGAGATCCTCTCCACCGCGAGTGTAACGGTTGGCAACTCGGGCCTGCTCGACATGGCCACCTACTCGGCTAGCGCAACGCTGGACAGCCTAACCCTGTTGACGGCGCCGATTTCCAGCGCCGACGTGCAAACTGGAAATGGCATTCTCTCCTTCGGCAGCAACACCTACGTCGGCGTTGACTCCGCGGGATCGACCGACGGCACCAGTCCGGCCGCCACAATCAGCGGAAAGTTGACGCTCGCCAGCAGCACCGTGTTCACCGTCGACTCGAGCCTCGTTTCTTCCAGTTCAGACGATCTGGTCATTTCGGCTACTGTATCCGGTTCGAGTTCCGCAAATCTCGTCCTCGTCGGCGGCGGGACTCTGGCGTTCACCGCCGCCAACAACTACAGCGGCCCGACTATTATACGTGGCTCCACGCTGGCGCTCAGCGGCAGCGGTACCGATCCTGACACGCAAATGACGATTCAGACCGGAGGCACGCTGCTGGTGGACAACCAGTCGGCCGGCAATGTGAACAACCGGCTGGGCAGCTCGGTTGGAATTGACCTCAGTGGCGGAACCTTCTCCTATCTCGGGGCACCGGGAAGCGCGTCGAGCGAATCGATTGGCGAGCTTCAGGTGGCCGGCAGCGACGGCGTCGTCGCGTCGACCGTCAGCACCACGCCCGGCTCGACGGTCACGATCACCGCCTCATCGATCTACGAGGCAGGCACGGAGGGCATTTTCCGCTTCGCGGGCATCGGCGCCGACCTAGGTTCGCCCAGCAATCAACTCTTGTTCAGCATGACGCCTACCTTGATTGGCGGCATCATTCCCGATGCCGTCCTCGAGGACTCCGCCGGCTTGGACTTCGCCGGTTATGGTGCCAGCGGTATCGCACCGGCCAGTTACGTAACGAGTCTTGCCGGCGCCAGCCCGGCCAGCAATGTCAAGCTCTCGACCGGTCAGACGTTGAGCACCTCGGAGTCGGTGAACGCGATCATCTTCGTCGCCCCGAATGTCTCGGTAAACCTGGGCACCAACACCTTGACGGTGACGAGCGGCGCGCTGGCAACGGAAGCTACCGGCGTAGTGATCCTCGGAGGCGTCGGCGGCACGCTGGCCCTCGCACAAGAGGGCGTGATCGACGCCGAGTCGGGAGACGACCTGACAATCGACAGTAGCGTCACAGGCTCGGCGGGCCTGCTGAAGACCGGCACCGGCACGCTCTCTCTCGCCGGCAACAATACGTATGCCGAAGGGACTTGGGTCAATGCCGGTGTGCTCAATGTCCAAAGTGAGCTCGGTTTAAGCGGCAATACCACGACCGTTCAAAGCGGCGCTGGGCTCGAACTCCAGGGCAATATCTTTGTTTACGGTTCGCTTGTGCTGGCTGGCACCGGACCGGGCAACAACGGGGCCGGCGCCTTGCGCAGCGTGAGCGGTACGAATACCTGGGTCGGTACGGTCACTTCGTCCGCTGGCGCCGACGTGGGCGTTACCAGCGGCCAACTCATATTCGGCGGGCAGGTTACCTCCGGGGCGCTGGTTCAGGTCGGCAGCGGTATCCTGCAGATCGCCGGCTCGATTGCCAACACGAGCCTCAACCTCACCGTCGATAGCGGCACGCTCCATCTCAACGATTCGGCTGGCTCGGCGATCAACGGCAATCTCAAGGTCGGCGACGGCGTTGGCGGAAGCGGCGCAGCCCAGGTCGTGATGATGCAGGCCTCGCAGTTCTCGAGCAACTCGTCGATCACCGTGCTGAACTCCGGAACCGTAGACCTTGCCGGCTACAGCCAGACATTCTCCTACGTCTCGATTAACGATGGCTCGCTGACCAATTCCGGGTCCGGCGGCACGCTCACGCTCGATGCCGCAGTTTACCCCCTGTCGTTCGTTGGCGGCTCCCTGAACACCGGCACGGGCACGCTCGTGCTGGCAGCCGCCGGCCCCATCGCGGTGAACGAGGCCGATCAGACCGTGATTAGCGGCAATTTGAGCCTGCCGTCTGGCACGACCACGTTCAGCGTTGCCGACGGCCCGTCGCTTGACGACCTTGTGATCAACGCCACGATCACCGGCAGTGGAAGCATCAGCAAGACCGGACTGGGTACCATGCTCCTGTCCGGCAACAACAACTATAGCGGCGGGACCACGATGTCCGGCGGCACTTTGGCTGTGGGCAATGCCAGTGCCGTCGGCAGCGGCACGCTGACGCTTTCCGCCGGCACATTACGCGGCGACGGCGGCAACGTCTCGCTTGCCAACGCCGTGAGCATGGCCAGTGCGTTTACGCTCGGCGGCCGCGGCGACACCAGCGGGACCAACACCGGGATCGATCTCACCGGCCCCGTGACGGAAACCGGCAGCAGCGTGATCACCGTGGACGACCCTGCGGTGCTCGCCGAAATTGCCGGCGCCATTACTCAATCCGTTTCGGCCAAGGCCATTACAAAACTTGGCGACGGCACGCTGATCCTGGCCGGCAACAACGGGTACTCCGGCGGCACGATCGTCAGCGCCGGCATCGTCAATGTTCAGAATAGTTCGGCACTCGGCACCGGTCCGGTCACGGTCAGCAGCGGCGCGGCTGTGCAGACCCAGGGAAACCTCTCGATCGGCAACCTGGCCTTGACGCTGAGTGGCAGCGGCTTTGTCGGCAATCTCTTCGGCACCGGCGAAGGGACCGGGGCCATCGAAAACGTCAGCGGCACCAGCACCTGGGGCACCGGCACCACGGCGATCACGATTTCTGGCACTCCCACCTCGCTGGGTTCCGATGCCGGCAGCCTCGCGCTGGATGGCACCATCGGCGGCTCGGGGTTCGCCGTCAACAAGGTCGGCCTGGGCACAATCCAACTCGCCGGCACCGTTGCCAACTCGCTCACCGGCACCATGACGGTCAACGACGGCATCCTGCAACTGAAGAAGACCTCGGGCATCGATGCCATCGAGGGCAACCTGATCATTGGCG
>DATCFX010000751.1:0-2136 GCA_036509275.1 Pirellulales bacterium
TGTGGATGCAGACGATTCGCATGCCGGCCGATACGATTCGCGGACTGGCCGACAACGAACTGTCGCGGGCACTGTGCTTCGAAGCCGAGCCGCTGTCGGGCATCCCGGCCATCGAGTCACAGGTGGCGATGCTGCCGCTGCCCGCGACCAGCGGGCAGCGCGATTTCTGGATCGCGCAGGCCAGCAACTTTCAGTTGTCGCAGGCCGATGACGCGGTCCACCACGCCGGCGGCCGGCTGCAAGGCATTCTGCACCCGGCCGGCGTCGGCTTGCCGCCGGCGGCCGGCGCCGGCAATGCGGCACGCGTCGAGTTTTGGCCGGGGGCCATCGTCTGCCAGCGACGAGCGACCGGGGCAGCCGTGCAGACGCACGTCGTCAATGCCGATCCGGCCCAGCGCGGCTGGCAAGCGGCCGTCGACGCCTGGCTGGGCGATGCGCCGGGGCCCGTGCAATGGCTGGTGCCCGATGCCGGTGTCACGCCGCCGCCGGACGCGAAGGACGTGCTCGACCTGACCGACGAGGCTTCGCTCGTCGCGTGGCTCGCGGCTTGGGCCGCGCAGTTGATCAGCGCTCCGGCTGCCGCGCCGCTGCTGCGGCCCGCTCCCCGGCCGATGACCAAACAGCGCCGGCAGGCGATCACCGCCGGCCTGACCGCCGTGGTTGCGATCGGTTGTTTTGGCCATTACACCTGGAACCAGCGAACGATCGCGGGCTTGTCGGAACAGAGCAAGCTGCTAACGGCGCAAGTCACCGCATTCACCGCCATCAAGAAGCAAGCCACGGACCTGGCCGCCAAGGTCGAAAAGGCCCGCACGCAATTGGGCGCGATCAGCGGCAAGGTGCAGGATTGCCAGGGCGCGCTGGATGCCCATCGCCAGCGCTGGCAGAAGCTGTTGAGGTTGCTGTCGGATCTGCGGCCCAAGAACTTGCTGATCCAGGAGATCGACTCGAGCGGCGAAAAGCTGAACATCTCGGGCCTGTGCATCGGCCCGCACCCGGCCAACGAACTGGCCAGCGACTTGGGCGAGCGCGTGGGCAAGCTGGGCTGGCAAGTGCAGCCGGCGCGGCAAGAGTCGGACAAACGACTCACCAACGGCGAGCCCTGGAAGTTTGACCTGGTGCTGACCAACCTGCCGGTGGACAAGTCTGTGGCGGCGGCCGAGCCGCGGGTTTTGCCGCGGCCGATGGGGCCGCAAGGGCCGGTGAATAAGGTGGTGAGCTTTCAGGAAGAAGTGATGAATGATGAGTGATGAATGGGAATTCTGGAACACGGTTTTTATTTAGCCGCGGCATTTATGCCGCGTTGGGGCGACGATGGCTTTGACGACGAACCGGGAAAAGATGCTGGTGCTGGTGTTCCCGGCGATCTTGATCCTGGGTGTTTATAGTTTCAAGCTGCGCGGCTTTCGCGATCGATTGACGGGCGCCAGGAACTCGGTGGCCGCGGCACAGAAGAGCCTGCCGGCGCCGGTGGCGGTGCAGACGGAGCAGCGGCGGATCGGCGAATTGAACCGGCAGTTGGCCGACGTGGAAAAACAGAGCGGCGATTGGGAGCAGCAGTGGCACGAATTGCAGGCCTCGCGGGGCGTCGATTCGCGCGCCCGGATCGAGGCCATCGAAGGGCTGACGGCGCTGTTGAACCGCAACCGGTTGGCGTTGCAAGAGGGAGGGCCGGCGGACAAGGGCGAGTCGACCCGGTTGCCCAAGGAGTTGGAAGAAGTCGTGAAGTTGTTGGCGGAGAAAAAAACGGAAGTCCGGCCGCAATTGTGGCGCGTGCGGTTCATCGGCCGCTATGCCGACGTGCTGGACGCGCTGGAAGAATTGCAGACGGCCGAGCCGTTGGTGGTTCCGGTTCACCTGCAAATGACCAATGCGTCTCTGGCGACCGACCAACGGAGCTGGACACTGTACCTATGGATCTAGTGGCATGAGCGACACAGCGGTTCTCAACGGCGCGGCCGAGACTTCGCGCGAGCATCTCGAGCGCTTGCTGGCCGACTGCACGCGCCTGGACGCCTCGGACTTGCACCTGGCTGTCGATCTGGCCCCGTATTTTCGCACTCACGGCGTGCTGGAACAACATACCCACTACGGCACGGTGTCGGCCGAGCAGCTCGAAGGATTTGCTGCGGAGTT
>DATCFX010000752.1:0-2878 GCA_036509275.1 Pirellulales bacterium
TGACGCCACAATTTAGCGCGATTGCATTTAACTGCCAGCCCGATCTCCAAAAATTCACAGCCTCTCTGGGAGAAGGTGGCCGAAGGCCGGATGAGGGAGCGCCACGCTGGATTTCCCGGGCCGTTCATCCGGCCGGGCATCATGGCCCTCCCGGCCGGGGCAGAGCCTTGCATTGCGTCCGGAGCGAAGCGCATACTTCGCGGAGAGGAATCGCCGCTTAGGACGCAGATATGGCCGAGTTGATTGCTCAAGGCAGCCGGTCGCAGCAGATTCGCCGCCGCTTGCTGCGCGTCGGTCAGACATTTATCCTGGGCCGCCAGACCGAGGGCTGGAGCTTGCCCTGGGACGAGCACCTTTCGCGTAGCCATGCCGAAGTCTGCTTCGAGGAGGGGCGCCTCTCCGTCAAACGGCTGCCGGAAGCCCGCAATCCGATCTTCTTGGCCGGCGACGCCCGCGACGAGTTCTCGCTGCATCCCGGCGAGCACTTTGTGATCGGCGAAACCACGTTTACGCTGGTGGGCGACCGCGTGCATGACCCGCACGACGCCCAGCCCACCGAGCAGTTGACCTTCAGCCCGCAGTCATTGAAGCAACTGCGTTTCCGCAATCCCGACCATCGGCTGGAAGTGCTCAGCCGCTTGCCCAAGGTGATTTCCAGCAGTTCGGACGAGGCGGAGCTGTTCGAGGGGCTGGTGAATATGCTGCTGTCGGGCATCCCCCGCGCCGCCACGGCGGCCCTGGTCAAACTGCACACCGACGATGGCCAGCGGCGCGTCGAAGCCTTGCACTGGGACCACCGGCGGAGTTTGGGCGACGAGTTTCATCCCAGCCAGCGGCTGGTCTGCGAGGCGCTGGACCGCGGGCAAAGCGTGCTGCACGTCTGGGGAGGCAAATCGGAAACCACGGCCCAGACCTTCACCATGGCCGAAAACGTCGATTGGGCGTTTTGCACGCCGGTGCTAGTCGGCGAGGCTTGCCCGGGCTGGGCCTTGTACCTGGCCGGGCACACGACCAGCGAGGATTTCCTGACCAGCCGGCCGCCGCGCGATGACGACGACGATCGCGGCCGCGATTTGCGCGAGGACGTCAAGTTCACCGAGTTGGTTGCCGCCACGCTCAGCTCGGTGCGGCAGGTGCAGATGCTCGAACGCCGACAGGCATCGCTCAGCCAGTTCTTTGCCCCGGCCGTGCTCAAGGCCCTGGCCACCGGCGATCCGGACGAGGTGCTCGCGCCGCGCGAGACCGAGGTTTCCGTCCTGTTCTGCGATCTGCGCGGCTTCTCGCTCAAGAGCGAACATCACTCCGACAACCTGCTCGGCCTGTTGAATCGCGTGAGCGGGGCGCTGGGCGTGATGACGCACCATATTCTGGAGCAGGGCGGCGTGTTCGGCGATTTTCAGGGCGATGCCGCCATGGGCTTCTGGGGCTGGCCGCTGGCCGAACAGGAAGAGATCAAACGCGCCTGCCTGGCGGCGCTTGCCATCAGCCGCGATTTCGAGTCGGCTGGCCGCCAGCCGGCCAATCCCCTCTCGGACTTCCGCGTCGGCATCGGGCTGACCACCGGCCGGGCCGTGGCCGGCCGCATCGGCACCACCGACCAGGTAAAAGTCACGGTCTTCGGCCCGCTGGTGAACCGTGCCTCGCGTCTGGAAGGCATGACCAAGATCCTGCAGACGCCGATCCTGATGGACGAGACCACGGCCCAGTTCGTGCGCGAGCACGTTCCCCGCTCGGTCGCGCGCAGCCGGCGCATCGCCAAAGTGCGCCCCTACGGCATGACGACGCCCATCATGGTCAGCGAGCTGCTGCCGCCGGCGCCCGATTACCCCGACCTCACCGACGAGCATCTCGATCATTATGATCGGGCCTTGAATGAGTTCCTGGCCGGGCACTGGAGCGAAGCCATCGAACTGCTGCACTATCTGCCGGCCAAGGACCGCGTGAAGGATTTTCTCACCGTGTACATTGTCGAACACGATCGCACGCCGCCGCCCGGCTGGGACGGCATCATCCAACTCTTGACCAAAGGTTGAGCCCCCGTGAATGCCGCCGCTGTCGCCAGGTTTCGCATTGCCGTGTATCCCGGCGACGGCATCGGGCCGGAGGTCACCGCCGAGGCGGTGCGCGTGCTCGAGCACGTCGCGACGCGGCAGGGGTTCGCCCTGGAATTGACCACGCTGCCCTGGGGCTACGAGTTCTGGCAGCGCACGGGGCAAGTCGTGCCCGACGATTTTCTCAACGTGTTACGCCCGTTTGATGCCATTCTGCTGGGCGCGGTCGGCTGGCCCGAGAAAATTCCCGACCACCTGACGCTGGCGCCGCTCGTGAAGATCCGGCAAAGCTTCGATCAATATGCCTGCGTGCGGCCGGCCAGGCTGCTGCCCGGCGTGCGCGGTCCGCTGGCCGGCAAAGGGCCGGAGCACGTCGACCTGGTCGTGCTGCGCGAAAACTCCGAGGGGGAGTACGTCGACTCGGGCAGCCGTTTTCATGTCGGCCAGCCGGACGAGTTCGCCTTGCAGACGGCCATTCACACGCGCCGGGGCATCGAGCGCATCCTGCGCTTCGGCTTCGAGATTGCCGGCCGCCGGCGCGGCCGCTTGACGATGGCCACCAAGAGCAATGCGCAACGCTATGCCTACGTACTGTGGGACGAAATCCTGGAAGAAATTCGCGGCGACTATCCGCGCGTCGCAGCCGGCAAACAACATTGCGACGCGCTGGCCATGAACCTGGTTCGCACTCCGGAACAGTTCGACGTGATCGTGGCTTCGAACCTGTTCGGCGACCTGCTCACCGATCTGGCCGGGGCCATTGCCGGCGGCTTGGGCCTGGCGCCCAGCACGAATACGAATCCCGAGCGGCAGTTCCCCTCGATGTT
>DATCFX010000753.1:0-5509 GCA_036509275.1 Pirellulales bacterium
TCCTCGAGGCCTTCGCCCGCCATCTGCCCCAGGTGCCGCAAGTGGCTTGCTTTGACACGGCCTTTCACCGCGAGCTGCCGCGCGTGGCCTGGCTGCTGCCGCTCCCCCGCCGTTATGCGGCGCAGGGAGTGCGGCGTTACGGCTTTCATGGCCTGTCGTTTACCTACTTAATGGCGGAGCTTGCGCGCTTGGACGCGGCGGCGGCAAAAGGCCGGGTCGTGCTGGCCCATCTCGGATCGGGGGCCAGCATGGCGGCCGTGCGCGGCGGCCAACCGATCGACACCAGCATGTCGTTCACGCCGGCCGCCGGATTGGTGATGGGCACGCGCACCGGCGACATCGATGCCGGCGTGCTCACGTACTTGATGCGGACCGAAGGGCTCAACGCCGACCAGCTCGACGACCTGGTGAACCATCGATCCGGACTGCTGGGCATGTCGGAGACCAGTTCCGACATGCGCGATTTGCAGGCCCGTCGGCACGCAGACGCGCGGGCCGAGGACGCGGTGTCCGCATTTTGTTATCAGGCCCGCAAATGGATCGGCGCGCTGGCCGCCGCACTCGGCGGAATCGAGACGCTCGTCTTCAGCGGCGGCATTGGGGAGAACGCGCCCGCGGTGCGGGCCGAAATCTGCGCGGGTCTCGAGCATCTTGGCATGCACTTCGACGCCCAGCGCAATGCACAGACCGAAGCGCTGATTTCGACCGACGACAGCCCCTGCCGCGTGCGCGTGATCCACACCAACGAGGAAGCCGTGATCGTCGAGCAAGTGCGGCAACTGATTGCAGGCCCATCCGCTCAGAAAGGCAGCACGGCATGACGGCCAACGCCCTGCCCGACGAACTGTTGCAAAAGATCGACGCTTATTGGCGGGCCGCGAACTATCTGTCCGTGGGTCAGATCTATCTGTACGACAATCCGCTGCTCACAGAGCCGCTGGCCCCGGCCCACATCAAGCCGCGGCTGCTGGGGCATTGGGGCACGACGCCGGGACAGAACTTTATCTACGTTCATCTCAACCGCGTGATCAAGCAGTATGACTTGAACATGATTTATATCTCCGGCCCGGGGCACGGCGGGCCGGCGCTGGTGGCCAATACGTATCTGGAAGGGACGTACAGCGAGGTCTATCCGCACATTTCGCAGGACGCGGCGGGACTCCAGCGGCTGTTCAAGCAGTTCTCGTTTCCTGGCGGAATTCCCAGCCATGTGGCGCCCGAAACGCCCGGCTCGATCCATGAAGGCGGCGAGTTGGGCTACAGCCTGAGCCATGCCTACGGCGCTGCGTTCGACAATCCCGATCTGCTCGTCGCGTGCATCATTGGCGACGGCGAGGCCGAGACCGGGCCGCTGGCCACAAGCTGGCATGGCAACAAATTCCTGAACCCCGCGACCGACGGCGCCGTGCTGCCGATCCTGCACTTGAACGGCTACAAGATCGCCAATCCCGCGCTGCCGGCCCGGCTGGGTCACGAAGAGCTCGGAATGCTGCTACGCGGCTATGGCTACGAGCCCTGCTTCGTGGCCGGCGACGATCCGCCGCGCATGCACCGCCTGATGGCCGAGACGCTCGACAAGGTCGTCAGCCAGATTTCGCGCATCCAGCGCCAAGCGCGGGCCGAGGGTTTTCAACATCGCCCGCGTTGGCCGATGATCGTGCTCGACTCGCCCAAGGGCTGGACCGGGCCCAAGATGGTCGACGGCCTGCCGATCGAAGGCACGTTCCGCGCGCACCAGGTGCCGCTGGCGCAGCCTCGCGAAAATCCGCAGCACCTGGCGCTGCTCGACGAGTGGATGCGCAGCTACCGGCCCGAGGAATTGTTCGATGCCGGCGGCCGCTTGCAAGCCGAATTGGCCGAACTGGCCCCGCGCGGAAGCCGGCGGATGGGCGCCAATCCCAATGCCAACGGCGGCCTGCTGCTCAAGCCGCTGCGGCTGCCGGATTTTCGGGACTTTGCCGTTGAAGTGCCCAGCCCGGGCCAGGTGGATGCGTCCGACACCACGGTGTTGGGCACGTATTTGCGCGATGTGATCAAGGCCAACGACGACCGCAAGAACTTTCGCATCTTCGGACCCGACGAAACGATGAGCAACCGCTTGTCGGCCGTGTTCGAAACGACCGAGCGGCAATGGACGGCCGAAACCATTCCCATCGACGACCACCTGGCTCCCACCGGCCGCGTGGTCGAAATGCTCAGCGAGCATCAGTGCGAGGGCTGGCTGGAAGGCTACCTGCTGACCGGCCGTCACGGGCTGTTCAATTCGTACGAGGCGTTCATCCACATCATCGACTCGATGTTCAACCAGCATGCCAAGTGGCTGAAGGTCACGCGGCAGATTTCCTGGCGGCGGCCGATCGCTTCGCTGAATATCCTGCTGGCCTCGCACGTCTGGCGGCAGGACCACAACGGTTTCACGCACCAGGATCCCGGTTTTATCGACCTGGTGGCCAACAAGAAGGCCGAGATCATTCGCGTGTATTTGCCCCCCGACGCCAACACGCTGCTCTCGGTCGTGGATCATTGCCTGGCCAGCCGCAATTACGTGAACGTGGTTGTGGCCGGCAAGCACCCGGCGCCGCAGTGGTTGTCGATGGACGCGGCCGTCAAGCATTGCACCGGCGGCATCGGCATCTGGGATTGGGCCAGCAACGACCAGGGCTGCCAGCCCGACCTGGTGATGGCGGCCGCCGGCGACGTGCCCACGCTCGAATGCCTGGCGGCCGTGTCGATCCTGCGCGAGAAGCTGCCCGAGCTGAAGATTCGGATGATCAACGTCGTGGACTTGATGCGGCTCGAGCCGTCCAGCGAACACCCGCACGGCCTGAGCGACCGCGACTTCGACTCGCTGTTTACGCGGGATAAACCGGTGATCTTTGCCTATCACGGCTATCCCTGGCTCGTCCACCGGCTGACCTATCGCCGCACCAACCACGACAACATCCACGTCCGCGGCTACAAGGAAGAAGGCACGATCACCACGCCGTTCGACATGGCGGTGCTCAACGATCTGGACCGTTTTCACCTCGTGGCCGATGCCATCGACCGCCTGCCGCAATTGGGTGCGAGCGGCGCTTACATCAAGCAATGGTGCCGCGATAAACTGATCGAGCACCGCCAATACATTTATCAATACGGAGAAGACATGCCCGAGATTCTGAATTGGCGGTGGAAGTCATAACATGAATCCATTACTGCCGCGCGTGTATCTGGCCCGGCACGGCGAAACGGCCTGGAGCGCCTCGGGCCAGCATACGGGCATGACCGATCTATTGCTCACCGAGCGGGGCCAGCGCAGCGCCGCGCAGTTGGTCGGGCGGCTCGCCGGGGTGCGCTTCGACCTGGTGCTGACGAGCCCGCTGCTGCGCGCGAGACGCACCTGTGAACTGGCGGGCTTTGGTGATCGGGCCGAGCTCGAGCCGCGCCTGGCCGAATGGAACTATGGTCAATACGAGGGGCTCACCACGCCCGAAATCCACCGCCAGTGTCCCGGCTGGGAATTATTTCGCGATGGCTGTCCCGGGGGCGAGTCGATTGTGCAGGTGGCCGGGCGGGCCGAAGGCGTCATTCAGCGATTGCGTGCGGCGGGCGGAAATGTGCTCGTTTTTTCCAGCGGTCATATTCTGCGCGTGCTCACGGCCCGCTGGCTGGGGCTCGACGCGGCGTGCGGCCGGCTGCTTTTTCTTTCCACCGCCAGCTTGAGTATCTTGGGTTACGACCATAATCTGTCCGAGCCGAACGTGCATTTGTGGAATGACGCCAGGCCAGCGAATGCGTGAAAATAAAAACAAAGGAATTGAACAGAAGAACGCCAAGAAAGAGCAAAAAAGGGCGGGTACAAGGGCACTCCGCGAAACGCGTCGGCCATCCTTCCTTTTGTGTCCTTTGCGATCTTCTGTTCAAACTCTTCGTGTTAGGATCGACTGAAAAATAACTTCCGTATTTCCCGGCCCCTCACCCTGCCCTCTCCCGCAAGGGGAGAGGGGCCGCGGAGAAGTTATTTTTTGGTCGATCCTTGGACCAGTTGGAAAGGAACGTGATGGCGATTCATCCCCTGGCGGGTCAGCCGGCGCCGGCTGCGGTGCTTGTGGACGTGGCGCGGCTCCAGCGGGCGTATCATGAGACCCGGCCCGACACGTCCGATCCGACCAAGCTGGTCAGCTTCGGCACCAGCGGCCATCGCGGCAGTTCGCTCGACGGGTCGCTGACCGAACAGCACATCCTGTCCATCACTCAGGCCATTTGCGATTACCGCCGGCAGCAGGGCATCGACGGCCCGCTGTACATGGGCAAGGATACGCACGCGCTGTCCGGCTCCGCGCAGCGCACGGCGCTGGAGGTGCTGGCCGCCAACGAAGTGAGCACGATCATCGAGCGCGCCGAAGGCGTGACGCCTACGCCGGTCATCTCGCGGGCCATTCTCGTCCACAATCGCGGCCGCACCGCCGGGCTGGCCGACGGCATCATCATCACGCCCTCGCACAATCCGCCCGAGGACGGCGGGTTCAAGTACAATCCCACCGGCGGCGGCCCGGCCGATACCGACGTCACCAGTTGGATTCAAGACCGCGCCAACATGCTCTTGAAGGCCGGCAATGCCGAAGTCAAACGCCTGTCGTACGAGCGTGCCTTGCGGGCCGCCACGACCCAGGCCGAGGATCTGGCGACGCCCTACGTGCAGGACCTGGTCAATGTCGTCGACATCGAGGCGATTCGCTCGTCCGGGCCGCGGATGGCGGCCGATCCGCTGGGCGGGGCGAGCATTCATTACTGGGAACTCGTGCAGGCCACGTATCGACTCGACATCACGGTGGTCAACACGCACGTCGATCCCACGTTCTCGTTCATGACGCTCGATCACGATGGCAAGATCCGCATGGACTGTTCGAGCCCTTATGCGATGGCCGGGCTGGTCGCGCTCAAGGACAAGTATCAGCTTGCTTTTGGCAACGATCCCGATTCCGATCGGCATGGGATCGTGACGCCTTCGTCGGGGCTGATGAACGCCAACCATTACCTGGCCGTGGCCATTGACTATCTGCTCGCACAGCGTCCCGACTGGCCGGCCCAGGCTGCCGTGGGCAAGACGCTGGTCAGCAGCGGAATCATCGATCGCGTGGTGGCCGCCCTGGGACGAAAGGTGTCGGAAGTTCCGGTGGGGTTCAAATGGTTCGCGCCGGGGCTCTACGACGGCTCGATCTGCTTTGGCGGCGAAGAGAGTGCCGGAGCCAGCTTTTTGCGCCGCGACGGCACGGTGTGGACGACCGACAAGGACGGCATCATCATGAACCTGCTGGCCGCCGAGATGACGGCCCGCACCGGCCAGGACCCGGGTCAGCACTACCAGCGGCTTGCCGAGCGCTTCGGCAACTCGTATTACACGCGGATCGATGCCCCGGCCAGTCCCGAGCAGAAAAACCTGCTGAAAAAGCTCTCGCCCGAGGCCGTGGCGGCCGAATCGCTGGCCGGCGAACCAATCACAGCCAAGCTGACGCGCGCCCCCGGCAAC
>DATCFX010000754.1:0-1154 GCA_036509275.1 Pirellulales bacterium
TCAACAGGCCCGCGATCATCGTATACACCGTCCCCAACTCGAAAAAACGGTGCAGCCGCCGGTGCAAGTCGTCCAACTCGTCCGGCTCGTCCGTGTGCGGATCATCCGAGACCTCGGGCGGCACCATGAACCAATCGAAGAACCGCGCTTGCCCGATCCGCTCGCGCTTCTGGGCTTCCTCGCGCAGCCGATTGCTGCGAAACCGCTGCGCCTGCACCAGCGCCGGCAGCGCCGGCAGTCCCACGCCGATTTGGCAAAGATAGGCCAGGCGGCGATCGTTGGGCCGGAGCGAGGCATACACGACCCGGCCGCCCCCCTCATACAGCCCGAAGCTATACGTGCCCAGAATGCAGACCAGGAACAAGACGCCCTTGGCCCAACGTCCCTGGTACAGGTGCCCCAAGCCGGGAATCAGCCACGCCAGGCAACCGGCCACGACCGGATCCTTGAGATGCGGGCCAGCTTCGGCAGCTAAATGATCGGGCGAGGCGTGGGCCATGTCAGCATACGTTCCGATGGGCGCGTTCAGGATCGCAGGCCGCCGAGTACACATCCCTGCGACCGCTCTGGGCTAAGCCCGAATTCTAGCCTGCGTGCATGGCATTGCTAGAGCAATGCGCGGCGTGCGGGTGGGCCTACGCAGCGGCGGTCGTACGCCTGCGGCCGGCTGCGGCACGGTTTGAGCACCGCTTGAGCACGGCGGCGATCACACGCCGTCGGGCACGCGCAGCTCGTCGCACACCGTTTCTACGGTGTGGACGTCCACCAGTTCGAGCTGCTGGCCAGCGCCGGCGACCAGCGACAATTCGCCCAACTGGTTGATCTGCCGCGGCACTCCGCCGGCCAAATCGTGCAAGCGCTCGAGCGCCTGGGCGTCGAAGACCGGCCTGCTGCGGCCAGCCTGCCGCAGCACGTGGGCCACGTAGCCCTGCGTATCGGCCAGCGACCAAGGGCCGATGTCGATCCGCAGGTCGCCCAGTTCCAGCAGCCGGTGGCTGATCCGATGGGCGTTGTCGCGCTGGGCGGAGAGCACGATGGTCAGGCCGCCGGCGGCCAGCGTGTCGCACTGGGCCAGGCGTTCGATCTGCGTGTGCGTGGCCGGCGGCGCGCGGTCGGCATCATCGAGCAGAATCACGCTGGCCAGACGCTGCAAG
>DATCFX010000755.1:0-5763 GCA_036509275.1 Pirellulales bacterium
GATGATCGCCGCGGCCCTGCATCGCCGCGAAAGCCGGGGGGTGCATTTGCGTTCCGACTTTCCCGCGATCGACAACGCCCATTGGCAGCGGCACCTCAGCTTTCGCCGGCCGCAATAGCGC
Organism: Pirellulales bacterium; assembly: GCA_036509275.1. Lineage (GTDB taxonomy): Bacteria > Planctomycetota > Planctomycetia > Pirellulales > PNKZ01 > DATATB01. Next base: position 122 of record DATCFX010000755.1, read on the forward strand.
CGCCGGTTTAGCTCCCGGCGACTCGCCGGGGGCTAATGGTCACATGCGCGCCGGCGATTGGTTGCGTCCTAAGACTGTGTGGGCCGGTGGTGTCTGAAAGTCCGTGTTGCTGCTGGCTACCCTCGTGGGCCGCTCAGGTGATCCCGCTGCTCCCGAATCCACTCAGTGGGATATGGCCGAGAGTCGTCTGGTTGATCGGTCCGATACTCGCCGTAGCCCAGGAGTCGGTAGTAGATGGCCATGGCGTCAAAATGGCAGCCAGCGCTGATTGTCGTTTGAAGACGGGCCTTCGGTCCGAGGCAGCGACGTGCTCCATCGCCACGAGGCCCAGCCGCGATAAGCGCCGGCAGCTCTTCGCCAACGTCGCCGTAATCGATCCATACCTCATGCACCATCTGGCGGTTCGGCTCGTTCATGCGGGCAGTATAGCTGGGGCACGCTGGTCTATGCCGGCCCGCGCCGTGTTTCATTGCGAGGGCCGGCCTGCAACGCGGCAAAGAGTTCCGATCCGTGGTATGCCAGTGAGACATTTCCGGCGGAAGTTACATTGGCAATGAACGGCGCATCAAGCCTACTCGCAAGCGAGAAGATTTGCTTTAAAGCCTTGACAAAGATTGCACCCATCTTTTGGCCGCTAGCGTCTTTCCCGCCAAGCACAAACGCCTTCACGTCCCCCTTAAACATCGCCACCAATTCGACATAGTTGTGGCGGAATTTCTTGTCGTTTGTAAGCACAAGCCAGCCGTTCGCCCCAACGACTGGAAGCCAATCTTGATCTTTGGCGTCTTGCGAAAAATGGTCATGATGCACCTCAACTAACGCGCCAGCTTGACGCAGTGCATCCGGAACATCGAAACGACCGAGACACCGGTCGATGAAGAGGACTACGTCACGCGGCCATTGAGGTGCCGAGTTCGCATCTAATGGCCTCTTCAATCTCGAGCGCTTGGCATGCATAGTCTTTAGCGAGGTGCAGCGTCGAGTCGCCCGCCCTGTATCGCTCAGCAATGATCGCAGTCGGCACCATCGGGCCAACAATAACAGGTCGGCCAAATGCGAATCGCGGGTCAATCATGACCAACTTCGGGCTCTCATCGCCTTCCGGTCTCGTAAATGGGAAGAGTGCATCTGCGAGGTCATTATTCCAACGAAGTCGCGTAAGGTACTGCGCGATGAAACCCAATGCTCGTTGCTGCCCACCTGCCCCCGCATCAATAAGTTCGTTGTCAAGGTGCTCCACAAAAATGCGTGCGCCGCCAACTTGAAATTCTTGTTGAATGAGCGGCCTCTGCCAGCCGTGTTTCTGGCTTACAAAGTCAAGGGCCGCGCGGATCGCTGGCATTTTTACACGATGCGTTCGCCGCAACGCGCTTAGGACGTGTGCTTCGGCGAGATTGTAAAAAGATAACAACCCAGCGCGTTGGTCGGGTAGATTAATGAGTGGCGCAAAGTGCTTCTTCCCTGAAGCTACCCGGTAGTCGCCTCCCCGAACCCAATCGCGCAGCGTAGAAAGTGGCAGGCGCAAGTAATGCGCCGCCAATTGAATGGTATAAGCAGGAATGTCGCGCGGATCATCCAGCGCGAGAAGCCTATCAATCGGAATCTTCGGGGTGCCCACGCGCGCCTCTCGGCAATGGTTCGTCTGCGCGCAATGATAGGCAGCGCAAGACCTTGCGTCAATATGCAATCTATGGCGCGAACACATTTCTAGCGATTCTGTCCTAAGTTCCCATGGGAAATTTCCTTTACGACGTGTTCTCGTCCGGGCCGGCACTCCATCGTGATCGGCCCGCACCTTGGAGGCACCAGCAGCGGCCTGCACGGTGCCAATCGCCTGGCCGCGAACAGCTTGCTCGAGGGACTTGTTTTCGGGGCCCACGCCGGCCAGGGTGCCGGCGAGGCCGCGGCGGCGATTGCCGACGATTTTCGGGTGTTGCCGCTGGCCAGCGCCCCCCGGCCGGAGCCCAACGAGCCGCTGGATCTGGGCGATATCCGCAATTCGCTCAAGAGTCTCATGTGGCGCAACGCCGGCGTCCGCCGCGACGAGGCCGGACTGGCCGAAGCGTCCGAGAGCATCGAGCACTGGTGCGGATACGTTTTGAAGCGGCAGTTTAACGACCCGCCCGGCTGGCAATTGCAAAATATGCTGTGCGTGGCCCGCCCGATGATCGCCGCGGCCCTGCATCGCCGCGAAAGCCGGGGGGTGCATTTGCGTTCCGACTTTCCCGCGATCGACAACGCCCATTGGCAGCGGCACCTCAGCTTTCGCCGGCCGCAATAGCGCCGCCGGTTTAGCCCCCGGCGACTCGCCGGGGGCTGCTGGCTTACGTCCCCGTGCTGCCAGGCCCTAGACAAACCGGCGGTTGGCAGGGTATTTTCTAAACCAACTCTCTAGTTTGCCAGCCTCGGGGCCTTTGGGTCCCGTGATGCTGACCTGCCCGACGCGGGCGGCCGATTGCTCTGCATCCCGAGGGCGTGGCACGGTCAGTTCCCGGACGATTGTGGTGTGTCAGCTTAGATTGTTTTCCCAGTTTTTCAGGCGTGGAGTAACCGAAACATGACGACCCACACGGGGCCGGCCATGATCGAGGCCGTCGGTCTGTCGAAGTATTACGGCGATTTTACCGCCATCGAAAACGTCAGCTTTCAGATCCGCCAGGGCGAAGTGGTAGCCTTTCTGGGACCCAACGGGGCCGGCAAAAGCACCACCATGAAGCTGCTGACCGGCTACCTGGCCCCCTCGGCCGGCACGGCCCGCATCGCCGGCCACGACATGGCGGCCGACCGCTTGGAAGGCTCGAAAAAGCTGGGCTACTTGCCCGAGAACGGCCCGCTCTACTCGGATATGACGCCGCGCGGCCTGCTCGACTTCTTCGCCGACGCCCGCGGCCTGCGCGGCAGCTACCGATCCGGACGGATCGAAGCGGTCATCGATCTGTGTGCTTTGGGCAGCGTCATTGGCAAGCCGATCGGCAAGCTCTCGAAGGGCTATCGGCAGCGCGTGGGCATGGCCCAGGCCCTGCTGCACGAGCCGGAGGTGCTGATCCTCGACGAGCCCACGGCCGGCCTCGATCCGAATCAAATCCGCGAGGTCCGCAACACGATCCGCAAGCTGGGCGAAAGCAAGACGATCCTGCTCTCGACGCATATCCTGCAGGAAGTCGAGGCCATGGCCAGCCGCGTGCTGTTCATCAACGAGGGTCGCTTGAAGTTCGACGGCCCCCCCAGCGAGCTCACCCGCGACGGCAAGCCGCTGGACGAACATTTTCATGACTTGAGCGCCGATGCAGTGAGCGCTAATGCTGTGAGTTGAGAAAAAGTACAAAGTGAAAAGCGGTTGAGCGTACGCCATCAGTTAGTGCGTTTTGGCAGGGAATCATCGAAATGAACGGAAATGTTGTTAGCGCGATTTTTAAGCGCAATTTCTTCGCCTATTTCAACAGCCCGACGGGCTACGTCTTCATCTGTTTGTTCGTGGTGCTCAGTTCGCTGGCGGCGTTCTGGCCCAACGACTTTTTCAATGCCAATCTCGATAATCTCGACCAGTTGAACCGCTGGCTGCCGTTCATCCTGCTGGTGTTCATCCCGGCCATCACGATGAGCATTTGGGCCGACGAGCGACGGGCGGGCACCGACGAACTGTTGCTGACGATTCCGGCCGGCGATTTTGACGTGGTGCTGGGCAAGTATCTGGCGGCGGTGGCGATCTACACCGTGGCGCTCGTGTTCTCGATGGTCTGCAACTTCGTTACGTTGCGGCTGCTGGGCAATCCCGACGTGGGGCTGTTTCTGGCCACGTATTTCGGCTACTGGCTCGTGGGCATTGCGATGCTGGCCATCGGCATGGTGGCCTCGTTCCTGACCGGCAACCTGACAGTCGGCTTCGTGCTGGGGGCCGTGTTCAACGCGCCGCTGGTGTTTGCCACGTTTGCCGACGTGATCCTGCCCACCGGTTGGGTCCTGCCGGGCTGGTGGCCTCGCATTTTCGGCCAGCCGGGCGACGTGTGGTATCCGGCGACGGCCGTGAGAAACTGGAGCATCGCCGAGCAATTCCACGATTTCGGCCGTGGCGTGGTCGCCCTGGCCAATGTGGCGTACTTCGCGGCGATCGTCGCCATTTCACTGTATGTCAGCATGGTGCTGATCAGCCGCCGGCATTGGCAGGGCCGCCGCCAGGCCGAGAACATGGCCTTCCACTATTCGCTGCGCAGCGTGTTGCTGGTGATCATGGCCTTCGGCCTGGTGCTGGTGTGCGAGTACCGCTCCCTGCGAGCCGACGTCAGCAGCGAGCGGCTCAGTTCGCTGTCGCCCCAGACGCGCGAAATCATCCGCGACCTCCAGCCCAAGCACACCATACACATCGACGCCTACGTCAGTTCCCAGGACGTGCCCGAGTCGTACGTGCAAACCCGGCTGAATCTGCTGGCCATGCTCCGCGAGTTCGACGCGATGGGCGGCGATAAACTCAAGGTGCAGGTCCACAGTACCGAGCCGTTGAGCGAGGAAGCCGATCGGGCCGAAAAGCTGTTCGGCATCACGGCCCGCAACGTCGTGTCGCGCACGCAAGGCGTGATCAAGGCCGGCGAGCTCTACATGGGCGTGGCCCTGACCTGCGGGCTGAACAAGGTGGTGATTCCGTTTTTCGATTACGGCACTCCGGTCGAGTACGAGTTGCTGCGATCGATTGCCACCGTCGCCGAACAGAAGCGCAAGAAAGTCGGCGTGCTGGTGACGGACGCCAAGCTGTTCGGCAGCTTCGATCAGACGTCGATGACCCCCACGCAGAACCAGCCGATCATCGACGAGTTGGAAAAACAATACGACGTGAAGCAGGTCAGCGCCGACCAGCCGATCACCGAGAAATACGACGTGCTGCTGGCCGTGCAGCCGTCGAGCCTGGCGCCCGAGCAGATGAACAACTTCGTGGCGTGCGTGCGCAGCGGTCAGCCGACGGCCATTTTCGAAGATCCGTTGCCGCTCACGCCCGGCGTGCCCGGCACCGACGCCCCGCGCCAGCCGCCGCAGCAAAACCCGTTCATGGGCCGGCAGCCGCCGCTGCCCAAGGGCGACATCACGCAGTTATGGAAATCGTTGGGCGTCACCTTGCCGGGCGCCCTGGTGGTGTGGCAGCAGTACAATCCGTATCCCCGGCTCTCGTACTTTCCGCCCGAGTTCGTGTTCATCAATCGCGATCTGCACCCTGCCGAGAAGGTCGGCGGCTGGGTCTTCAATCCCGATGACCCGATCACCAAGGATCTGCACGAGCTGCTGTTCTTGTTCCCCGGCTCGATTCGGGCCGCCAACACGTCGAGCCTGACGTTCAAGAAGCTGGCCGTCACCGGCATCGACACCGGAGTGGTCAATTCCGACGAAGTGATGAACCGCAGCTTTTTCGGCCAGGGCGGGCTGAACCCGCGCCGGCGTTGGATCCCGATGCCCGAAGAATACACGCTGGCCGCGCACATCACCGGCACGCTCAAGGCCGGCGTCATGCCGATGGCCGACCAGCAGCCCGAAGTGGATCAACTGAGCCAGTCTCAAGGGGGCCAGCTTCCGCCGGGTGGGCTTCCGGCGGGGCACCCGCCCATCGGTCATCCTGTGGCGGGACAACCGGCTGCCGGCGGCAAGCCCGCGGCCAAGCC
>DATCFX010000756.1:0-7763 GCA_036509275.1 Pirellulales bacterium
GGCTGGCGCGGCTGGGCGCGCGCGTCTCCGGCTACGCGCTTACGCCGCCCACGGCTCCGAACAACTTTACCGCCAGCCGCGTGCGCGAGGTCTTGTCGGGCCACTACGAAGCCGATATTCGCGATCGGGCCAGTTTGCATCAGGCATTGATTGACTGCCGGCCCGAAGTGATCTTTCACCTGGCTGCCCAGCCACTGGTCCGCAGCAGTTATGCCGAGCCGCTGCGGACGATCGAAGTCAACGTGCTGGGCACGGCCAACTTACTGGAAGCGATCCGCGCCGCCGACCTCCGCTGCGTGGTGATCGTCGTTACCAGCGACAAATGCTACGAGAACCGCGAGCAGGCGTGGGGGTATCGCGAGCACGATCCGCTGGGCGGCTGCGATCCGTACAGCGCCAGCAAGGCCGCGGCCGAAATCATCGCCGCATCGTACCGGCAGGCGTTCTTTCCGCCGGAGCGCTTCACTGACCATGGGGTCCGGCTGGCCACGGTCCGCTCCGGCAACGCGATTGGCGGCGGCGACTGGGCCGCCGACCGGATCGTGACCGACCTGGTCAGATCGCTGGCTCGTGGCGAGCCGATTCGACTGCGAAATCCGCACGCCGTGCGGCCTTGGCAGCATGTGCTCGAGCCACTGAGCGGCTACTTGAGCCTGGCCGCCGCCCTGCTGGCCGATGGCGGCTCCGAGCTTTGCGGCAGTTGGAACTTTGGCCCTCTGCCGGGCGACGAACTGAACGTCGGCGAACTGGCCGCCAGATTTGCCGCCGCCTGGGGCCCGGCAGCCTGCACCCGCGTATCGGCCAAGAGTGACGAGCTGCACGAGGCCTCCATGCTGCGGCTGTGCATCGATAAGGCCCTGCACGGCCTTGGCTGGAAGCCGCAGTGGAACGTGCAACAGGCCATCGAGCGCACGGTTCGCTGGTTTCAGCGCTACCGCCCCGATGAAGACATGCAGGCCCAGTGCTGGCGCGACATTGCCGACTACGAAAGCTGCCTGGCTAAGGATCGGCCGAAAAAGAACTTCGGTTTTTCCCGGCCCCCTCACCCTGCCCTCTCCCGCAAGGGGAGAGGAGTTGCGGAGAAGTTATTTTTCGGTCGATTCTAACCAGGCCCGCGACTGCCAACCACCGGCCACATGATGCACGGCCGATCCGACCCAGGAACCAAACGCATGCGCGTGTTGCTGACCGGCGGGACCGGATTCGTGGGCTCGCACGCCGCGCGGGCCTTGATCCGGACCGGATTGCACGACGTCGCGGTGCTGGTTCGTCCCGGTGCCGACACTTGGCGCATTGATGATGTGCTGTCGCAGTTGACGCTCATCGCAGGCGATCTCTACCGGCTCGACGCGTGCCGTGCGGCAGTGAAGCAGTTTGCTCCCGAGGTCATCGTACACGCGGCGTGGAGCGGTGTGCTCAATGCGGAAAGAAACAGCCCGCAACAAGACGCCAACGTGCAGGCGGCGCTCGACTGTGTGCGCCTCGCGCACTGGGCCGGTGCCCGGCATTGGATCGGTTTGGGGTCGCAAGCGGAATACGGTGCTTGCAACCAGCGGATCGACGAGTCCACGCCCGCGCGGCCCACCACGCGTTACGGCCAGGCGAAGCTGGCTGTCTGCCGCCAGGCCGAGCGGCTCTGCCAGGCGTTGGATCTGCGATTCGCCTGGCTGCGGCTGTTTGCGTGCTACGGGCCGCAGGACCATCCGTCGTGGCTGGTGCCGTACGTCGCGTTGGCGCTGTTGCGCGGCGAGCGGCCGGCGGTGACAGCCGGTCAGCAGCGTTGGGACTATCTCTACGTGTCCGACGCCGCCGAGGCGATTTGCCGCGCGGTACAGACTGGAGATGCTTGCGGAGTTTTCAATCTTGGCAGCGGCCAGGTGGAAACGATTCGCCGGATCGTCGAGCTGCTGCGTGACGCGATCGACGCCGCTCTGCCGGTCGGTTTTGGAGAAGTCGGCTATCGGCCGGACCAGGTGATGCACCTGGAGGCGAACATCGATCGCCTGCGTCGGGCGACCGGCTGGCAGCCACGGACCGGGCTGGCGATCGGCCTGGCAAAGACCGTGGCCTGGCACCGCGCGAAGGCCTGGCAGCAGCCCGTGGCAAGTTGTCATCATCCCTGAAAGGCCGCAGACCGATGCCCGCTTCGCCGCGCAAACTGATCAGCGTGATTACGCCGTGCTTCAACGAGCAGGCCAATATCCGTGAATGCCGCGATGCGGTGGCGCGCGTGTTTGCCGAGCACCTGCCGGACTACGACTACGAGCATCTTTTTTGCGACAATGCGTCCAGCGACGGCACGATCGCCTGCCTGCGGAAACTGGCGGCCGACGATCCGTGCGTGAAGGTGATTTTCAACGCCCGCAATTTCGGTCCCTTCCGCTCGACGTTCAACGGCCTGCTGAATACGGCCGGCGATGCCGTGGTCGTGCTCTTGGCCGCCGACCTGCAAGATCCGCCCGAGGTGATGGTCGATTTCGTTCGCACCTGGGAGCAGGGCTACGAAGTCGTGTACGGCATCCGCGCCAACCGCCAAGAGGGCTGGCTGCTGCGCACCACGCGCCGGCTGTATTATCGGCTGGCCGGCCTGCTGGCGAACATTCACTTGCCGCCGGACGTGGGCGAGTTTCAATTGGTCGATCGGGTCGTGGTCGACGCGCTGCGGCAATTCGACGACTACTACCCCTACATTCGCGGCATGATTGCCGCCTGCGGTTTTCGGGTGCAAGGCGTGCCCTACACCTGGCGCAGCCGCCAGCGGGGCATCTCCAAGAACCGCCTGTATCACCTGGTCGACCAGGCCCTCAACGGGCTGATCTCATTCAGTAATCTGCCGATGCGCTTGTGCATGCTGCTGGGCTTGGGGCTTTCGCTGGCGAGCGCGGCTTTCGCGATTTATACGCTGGTGACGGTACATGTGTTTCACGGGGCGGCCGCGAGCGGAATTTCCACGCCGATGATCGCGCAGTTCTTGTTCTTCGGCGTGATGATGTTTTTTCTGGGCGTGATGGGCGAGTACCTCAGTGCTATTCATTTCCAGGTCCGCAAGCGGCCACTGGTCATCGAACGCGGCAGATTGAACTTCCACCCGCGGCCAGGACTTCGGGTCGATGTCCCGTGTGAAGCAAGCGAAGAGTACGGCCCGGAACCGAACTTGACCCATTTGCCCGGCGCAAGATACAACAGCCGCCGGTTCCGATAGCTGAGGGAACTGCTAGCACGCCTTTCCCCGCGCGCCTTGCCGGCGAATCGCTCGGACGCGCGCCAACAACGAAATGGGTTTTGATGTCCGGCTTCAGGCTACTCATGATTTCCGCGATGTACGAAAACGGTGGCAACACCGTGCATCGCCTGCTGGATGGGCATCCCGAGTTGTTCGTCTATCCCTACGAATCGCAGCTTGGCACCAGCGCGGTTTCCGACTATCTGAGCAGTTACGTGCCGTTCAAATACCGTTGGCCGGAGTTTCCGCTCGGCGGCGAGCCCGCGCAGGACTATGAGCTGTTTTTTGACGAAGAACTGAAAGTCATGCTCCGCACGCCCGAGCGCAGCAAGTTTCAGCACATGCCGCTGGAGCTCGACGAAGCCGACCGCCGCCGGGCGTTTGCGGCTTGCATGCAAGGCCAGCCGCGCACGCGGGCCGCGCTGGTCGAGGCGTTTTTCCGCTCGACGTTCGCGGCCTGGAAAAACCGGTGCCGCAGCGGGCGCGAAACGGCGTACTTGGGCTACAGTCCGGTCGTTTGTCTGGATACGGAAAAAATCCTGACCGACTTTCCAGATGCGCACGTCATCCACGTCGTGCGCAATCCGTATTCGGCCTTTGCCGATACCATCCGGCGGCCTTTTCCGCTGGGTCTGGAGCGCTGGGTCTGGACGTGGAACTATTGCCAGATGCTGGCCCTGACTTACGCCGAAAAATATCCAAGCAATTTCCATCTTGTGCGTTTCGAGAACCTGGTCGCCGATCGCCGGGCGACGCTCGGCAAACTCTGCGCACAACTGGGTTTGCCCTGGTCCGACACCTGCCTGGTCCCTTCCTGGAACGGCACTCCGCTGGACGAAGTGTATCCCTGGGGCACGATCCGCACCGCCACGCCCGCAGCCAACACGGCTACCGCCAACCGCTTGAGCGTGGACCAACACGCCCAGATCGAGCAACTGACGATTCTTTTTCAGCGGCAATTGGGCTACGACCGGCTCGAGCTGCCGGGCAACTGTGGTGCGTCGAAAACCGCGGCCTGATGCGTGGCATGAAGGAGGCGGCACCGCATGAAACTCCCCCGTCACCACGAGAACCTGAGCCGAACGTCCTGCTTCTATCCCAAGGCCGATCTCGCCGCGTCTGACCAATACCTGCGATCGCTGGCCACGCTGGACGCGGCCCCACTCGCGCGGCAAGCAGCGGCTGCGTACGTCCGGCAGTTCGCGATCGAGCCGTCGGCCGTCGTGCCGCTCGAGCAGCAGGGGACCTTTCATCGCCTGTTTCGTGTTTCCTCGCAGGCGGGGCCGAACGTGATCGCGCGGCTTTGCATCCTGGACCGCGCGGAGCACGAAAATCTGCTGCATCTCGATCGCTGGATTTACAAACGGTTGAATGCGGCCTCGCTGCCGGCGCTGCGAGTCTTTGCCGTCGAGCCTTCCGGCGGAGCGGGAACCCACGCCCGCCAGCTTCTGGAAGAAGCTTCCGGCCATCCGTTAAGTCGTTACGACGGCGATGAGCAGCGGACGGGTCGACTGCTGGCCGAGTTGGGCCGGCTGCTCGCCCGACTGCACGCGATCGGCGCCCGCGGCTTCGGCCTGCTCGATGCGTCGACTCTGGCGGTCGATGAACACGGCGCGCCTCGAGGGGCGTGGAACTCGTGGCCGGATTACTTGCGAACGAATTTCGTCAGCCATCTGCACCGCACCAGCGACCTGGGCGCGATCGATGCCGCGGAGACACTGCGCGTCCGTGACGCGTTCAACGCCGCCATCGCGCAGCTTGGCGACATTCAGCCGGTCCTGCTGCACGGCGATCTTGGCAGCCACAATGTCTACACCGACGGAATCACCATCACGGCCCTCGTCGATTGGGAGGATTGCCTGTCTGGCGATGCGGTGTTCGACCTCGCCTTTTGGGCCACGTTCCATCCACGCCGCCGTCATCGGGCGCTGCTGTCCGCCTATCGGGCCGCCTGCGATCTGCCCGCCGACTTCGAGCTGCGCTTCTGGCTGTATTTCCTCCGCGTGGCGCTGGCAAAGACCGTGTTGCGCGATCGCTTCGGACTGCGCGACCGGCCCGGCCGCTCGCCGGCGTCGGGCCGAATCCGGTTGGCGCTCGAACGCCTCGAGGCCTGTTTGGAGTCGGGCCAGACGGCACGCAGCCTTGGCCGCCTGGCAGCCCTTGCCTGAAGGAGACCGCTGGATGCTCTCGGCGCCGATTGACCGCGATGCGGCTGAAATCGAAATCGACGCCTTACAGGCGCTGGGCCGGCGGATTCGGCTACACGTGCTGCGAATGGTGTACGCTGCCAAGGCCTCGCACGTCGGCAGTTGCTTCTCGGTGGCAGACCTGTTGGCCGTGTTGTACGGAGCGGTGCTGGGCGTGGATCCGGCCCGGCCCGATTGGCTCGATCGCGACCGGCTGGTCGTCAGCAAAGGTCACGCGGCGGCTGCCGTGTACGCCGCATTGGCCGAGCGTGGATTCTTTCCCGTCGAGTGGCTCGAGACGTATTGCCAGAACGGTTCGCGGCTGGCCGGCCACGTCAATCATCACGGCGTGCCGGGGGTCGAGGTGTCGGCCGGGTCGCTGGGTCACGGCCTGTCGGTGGCCTGCGGCATGGCCTTGGCCGGCCGGTGCGACGAGCGGCCGTATCGCGTCTTCGCCCTGTTGAGCGACGGCGAGCTGGACGAAGGCTCGACTTGGGAAGCCGTCTTGTTCGCGCCCCATCACGGTCTGGACAATCTGACCGCGATCGTCGATTACAACAAAATCCAAAGCTTCGGCACGGTGGGCGAAGTCCTCGATCTCGAACCGCTGGCCAACAAGTGGCGCGCGTTCGGCTGGTCGGTTCGCGAAATCGACGGCCACGATTACCCGCAGCTTCTGGCGAGCCTCGGCCAGCTTCCGGCCGAAGCCGGCCGCCCCACGGTAGTCATTGCGCACACGATCAAAGGCCGCGGAGTGGCGTTCATGGAGAACCGGCTCGAGTGGCACTATCGCTCGCCCAATGCCGATCAACTGGCGGCCGCCTGCCGCGAGATCGAGGCCGGGCGATGAGAACCGCTTTTGTCGAGGCACTTTGCGAAGCGGCCCAGCTCGATGACCGCATCTGGCTGCTCACGGCCGACCTCGGCTACTCGGTCTTGGAAGCCTTCGCCCAGCGCTTTCCGCGCCGCTATCTGAATGTCGGGGTTGCCGAGCAGAACATGGCCGGCATCGCGGCTGGGTTGGCGCACAGCGGTAAGCTGCCCTGCATCTATTCGATTGCCAACTTTCCCACGCTCCGCTGCCTCGAACAACTACGCAACGATATTTGCCACCACCAGGCCAATGTCAAGATCGTGGCCGTCGGCGGCGGATACGTCTATGGCCCGCAGGGCTACTCGCATCATGGCATCGAGGATCTGGCCATCTTGCGGGCATTGCCTGGTATGACCGTCGTGGCTCCGGCCGATCCAGTTGAAGCGCGGCTCGCGACGCGTGCCATCTGCGTTCACGCGGGCCCTTGCTATCTGCGTTTGGGCCACGCGCGCGAACCGGTGCTGCACTCGGCGCCGCCGGCATTCGAACTCGGCCGGGCCATTCAAGTCCGAGCGGGCCGGGCCCTGACGCTGATCAGCACCGGCGGCATGCTGCAAAGCACTTTGGCGGTTGCCGAGCGATTGGCTGCCGAGGGTTCTGCGCCGCGCGTGCTGAGCATGCACACGGTCAAGCCGCTGGATGAACAGGCCGTGCTACGTGCGGCTGCCGAGACCGGCGGAATCGTCTCGGTGGAAGAACATTCGGTCACCGGCGGCCTGGGCTCGGCGATCGCCGATGTGCTGGCCGTCTCGGGCTGCCGCGTCGGATTCTTCCGCAAATTCGGCATTCCCGACCGGGTGGCACATGAAGTCGGGTCGCGGGAGCACTTGCTCGGCCTGTGCGGCGATTTGTACGGCCTGGCCAGGGCCTCAGCCCGGCAAACGAGCGCGGCGTAACATTCGATTGGGACCAGCCGCACGTCCGCGGCCCGGCAACTTTGCCTCACCCGCGATCGCCACGCCCTATACTTGAAGCGATGATCCATTACAAAATCGAGCCCGGTCTGCAAGTCGACGAATTTATCGACGTGCTGGTGCGATCGACACTGGCCGAGCGCCGGCCGGTACACGATCGGCCGACCATCGAAATGATGCTGGCCCGCGCGGACATTGTGTTCACGGCCCGGTGCGATGGCCTGCTGGTGGGCGTTTCGCGGGCCATCACGGATTTCAGCTTTTGCACCTATCTTTCGGACTTGGCCGTCGACCAGCGGTTTCAACGGCAAGGCATTGGCCGCCATTTGATCCGGCATACGCACGAGGCGGCGGGGCTGAAGACGACGCTGATCCTGCTGGCCGCCCCGGCGGCCGAAAGCTACTACCCGCACGTCGGCATGACTCAGCATCAGTCGTGCTGGATTCTCCGCGCTTAAGTCCGAACCGCCCGGCATGTTGACAAAACGCAACATGCGGCCGTCAGGATCGACCGAAAAAGGACGTCTCCGCAACCCCTCTCCCCCTGCGGGAGAGGGCAGGCTGAG
>DATCFX010000757.1:0-1733 GCA_036509275.1 Pirellulales bacterium
CCGGGGGGACGAACCGCGGCCAGCGGTCGCGGCTTTATGGGAATCGGCGGTCGCGGCATTATGGGGGCCGGTGGTGGCCCAAAAAACCGACCTTGACCCCGTCGGAACTCCATGCATACACTTGAGTTATACCTGCCAATCCGTGCCACCACTCGCGCGGCGCGGGAAGCCTCGACCCGGTTAGTGGTCGTCGCAAAAATTGCGTCCGCCGCCACCGTGTCCAATAGTTGTCAGGCGAGAAACCTGGAACTTGCCGCTCGCGGAACTGGTAGCCGGGCCCCCCTGGTGCCCGACTTGCCGATACCGGCGGCGGAGAAGTCGGGAGGCGTTTTGCTATGGATCCGAGTCGTTCCCAGCCCCCACTACAACGTTTTTTCGCGGGCCTGACAGAGTACACGTTCGAGACGCGATTGGGGCTCGCCGATCCGCCGCTGATCGATTACATCGCCCGCATGCTGGCCGGCTTTGTCCACTGCGACGCGATCTACAACATCCGCAACCCCTCCGGCCGGCGGCTGCGCGAGATCGGCGAGATGCTGCTGGAAGCCGAAGCCCGCGTCGGACAGCCGCGGCGCGAGGTACACCGGCACATCGGCGATTTCGCGCTCTTCTGGACCGGCCTGTTTCCCGAGGCCTTGCGCCGCTCGCGCCAGCATCTCGATTCCTTTGTCGACTACTGCGAGCAGGGCAAACGCGCCTACTACATCGCCAGCACGATTCCCGAAGAAAAATCCCGCGCCGGCGAAAACCAGGTGCTCGAGCGCTTGAGCCACGACTTCGACCTCTGCGTCTACGGCCTCAACGAGCTGCGTCGCGAATGGGAACGTCGCGAAGGGCCGGAAGGACCGGAAAGGCCGTTGATTATTAACTGAGTGAAAAGTGAAGAGTAAAAATGAAAAGTGCCGCAGCGGCGAAGCTCACTTTGCACTTTTCACTTTGCACTTTGCACTTCGCTCCAACTCCCGGTGAGCGCGCCGCAGCAGCTCCGCCGTCTCGTCCCAGCCGGTGCAAGCGTCGGTGATCGAGACGCCGTAGCGTAGCGCTTGCGGGTCGCCGCCGAGCTTCTGGCTGCCGGCGTGCAAATTGCTCTCCAGCATCAGGCCCAGAATGCTGGCGTTGCCGGCCACGCGCTGCTCGACGACGTCGTTCCACACCAGTTCCTGGCGGCGGTGGTCCTTGTCGCTGTTGGCGTGGCTGCAATCGACCATGATCTTGGGCGGCAAACCGGCCGCCGACAGGCGCTCGAGCGCCGTCTTCAGACTGTCGGCGTGGTAGTTGGGGCCCGAGCGGCCGCCGCGCAGGATCAAATGCCCCCAGGCGTTGCCGCGCGTGCTGATAATGCAGGTGCGACCGCCCGCGTCGATGCCCAGGAAGCTGTGCGGATGACGCGCCGAGAGCATCGCGTCGATGGCGATTTGCAGGTTGCCGTCGGTGGCGTTCTTGTAGCCCACGGGCATCGACAAGCCGCTGGCCATTTGCCGGTGTGTTTGCGACTCGGTGGTGCGCGCGCCGATCGAAGCCCAACCCACCAGGTCGGCGACGTACTGCGGCGTGATGGGATCCAGCATTTCAGTGGCCGCGGGCAGCCCCAACTCGTTGATCTCCAGCAAAATCTTGCGGGCCAGCCGCAGGCCAGCCGCGATGTCGAACGTGTCGTTCAAATACGGATCGTTGATCAGACCTTTCCAGCCGATCGTCGTGCGCGGCTTTTCGAAATAGACGCGCATCACGAC
>DATCFX010000758.1:0-1220 GCA_036509275.1 Pirellulales bacterium
TGCTGCCCCGCCGCTGCGACATCATGGGCCGCGTCGCCGCGTGGCAGTAGTTGAAGGTGCCGAACAGGTTCGTCTCGACCACGTCGCGCCAGTGCTCGGCCGTCATCAGCGCAAACAGACCGTCGCGGATCACGCCGGCCGAGTTGACCAGGATATCCAGCGACTGCCAGCGCTCGACAAGCTGCTCAACCACCTCCGCGGCCTTGGCCGCGTCGCGGACGTCGGCTTGAATCGCCAGCGGCTCGTGGTCGCTACCGCGCAGTTGCTCGACCAGGGCGGCGGCCGCCGCTTCGTTTTGATGGTAGACGAAAGCCACGCGGGCGCCCTCGCGCGCCAGGGCTTCGACGCAGGCCCGGCCGATGCCTCGGCTGCCGCCGGTAACGAGCGCTGTTTTACCTGCTAGTCGCATGAATCGGCTATGGCCTGATTGTCTGGAGCAAAATTGTCTGGAGCGAATAAGTTTCTTGCGATGCGATGACCCGCCAGGGCCGCGTGCCCAGCCCCAGGTGGTTCGTGTTCGTCAGCCCGCGGCGGCCACCGGCGGCCGATACAGCAGCGCGAACAGCTCGCGGAGCTTGGCTTTCACCACATCGTCGGCCAGGCCGCGCGACGGATCTTCGTCAGCCAGGTTATAGCGTTCGAGCACGAGCCGGGCCGATACGGCCGACTGCCCAGCCACCGTACCCTGCGCTTTCAATTTCGTCAGGCGGCCATCCTGCTCGACGACTTCGGCGGTCACCGCCAAGGTTTGACCCGGCTCGACAAACTGAGCGTACTTGACGTTGCGAGCCTCCTTCAGCAGTACCACGCTATGGGCGAAATCCTCGCTGGCACGAATCAGCCAGGCCGACGCTTGCGTCATGGCCTCAAGCATCAGGACACCCGGCATGACCGGAAAGCCCGGAAAATGATCGGCCAGATATTCTTCGGCCAGCGACAGATTCTTGACAGCGGTTATTTTGACATTGGGCTCCAGCCCTGTAATGCGATCGATCAACGTAAAGCGCATGCTGGCCTGGTGCCGGAAGCTGACGGGGCAGAGGGAATTTAACAAAAATCGGCGATAAGGGGCTGTCAGTATAGTTTTCTCGCCCAAGTGCCACAACCGCTAAAACCTGCCCTGGCGGAATCGCTTAAGGTGGTGAGTCGTTTGATTTTAAAACGGTTCGGTGAGGCCGCTGCCGGCGCGGTCGCATCGTCGAGGCCCCTTTGAATGCTCC
>DATCFX010000759.1:0-1371 GCA_036509275.1 Pirellulales bacterium
CCGAAAAATAACTTCTCCGCGACCCCCCTCTCCCCTTGCGGGAGAGGGCAGGGTGAGGGGTCAGAAAAGCCGAAGATATTTTTCGGTCGATCCGCCCCCGCGACGCAATCGTTTTCTAGCAAGAGTCGATCGGCGCTGCCAGGGTTCGGCGCCTGGATGAATTGCGGTTCACGGCGAAACAAGTCACGGAAGACCTGTTAGCGGGGACTCCCGATGCGTGCTCGCACTGCGGCCTGCGGCCTGGCCGCGCTCTTGGCCTTTCCCGCGTGCCTGGCGGCCCAGCCGCCCGGCGAACCGCGGGTGGCACGCCTGATCAAGCAACTGGGCTCCGAATCGTTCGCCGATCGCACGGTGGCGACCAACGAACTGGAGAAGTTAGGCCCCACGGCCCGCCAGGAATTGACCGTCGCGGCCCGCGACCCGGATCCCGAGGTCCGGCTGCATGCCAAAGATCTGCTGGTTCGGCTCGACTTGCGCGACCTGTGGGCTGGCAGCCAGGCCTCGTGCCCGAGCGCTCCCATTTCAGCATCCAAGCTGCTGGCCTCGATCGGCCAGCAGACCGGTAATCATCTGCTGCTGGGCGACCAATACGGGACGTTCCACGAGCACGAAATGTCGATCCAGCCGGGCCAGCAACCGTTCTGGCCGCTGGTGGACCGCATTTGCCTGGCCAGCGGCAATCGGGTGCGGCCGCATTTCGATCCCCACCAGCCCGGCCTGGTGGTCGTGTCGGGCGACCCGGGCAAGTATCCCGTGGCCTATGCCGGCCCGATTCGGGGCCAGTTCACGACGGCGCGTCGCAATTTTAGCGAGGAGCTGAGCTACGAGACGGACGAGTCCGACGTTTCGCACCTGTTTCAGCTCAAGCTGCAACTGGCGTGGGAAGACCGCTTTCACCTGGTGGCCTATCGTTCGCAGCCGGCCGTCGTCACCGCCACGACGCCGCAGGGGGCGCAGTTGCCGCTGGCCGCCGGCAACGCTGCCACCTGGACCGTCACCGGGGCCGGCGAGCGGCAAATCTCGACCACGTTGCAGCTACAGCCGCCGCCGACGGCCGCGCGGGAACTCGACACGTTGGTCTTGCGCTGGGGGCTGATTGCCGTGGGCAACATGGCCACGCTCGAAATCACGGACCTCGCCTCGCGCGAGCCGCACTTTCAGGACGACGTGGAATTGAGCCTCGAAAGCGTAGAGGCCAACGGCGCGGGCCAATACGCGATCACGCTGCGGATCACTCGGGATCTGACGATTCCCGAGCCGGCCGACGTTATTTTCCAGGAGAACGAGATCGAACTGTTCGACGCGCAGCAAAAGCCTTTCCGCAACCAGGGTCAGACCAACACGCTGTCGGAAGACGGCGCGAAGATGGTC
>DATCFX010000760.1:0-2680 GCA_036509275.1 Pirellulales bacterium
CTGCGCCCGCTGCCACGATCACAAGTACGATTCCATTCCGACGGACGACTATTACTCGCTGTACGGCGTGCTGGGCAGCAGCGTCGAGCCTGACGATCTGCCCCTGGTCGGCAAGCCCGAGCGAACGCCCGAGTACAAGAAATATCTTCAGGAGTTGGCGAAGCTGGAAGGCAACATCACCGAGTTCCGCCAGCAAGCCCGGCTGAAGATCGAGCAGCGGTTGCGGACCAACGTCGGCGATTACCTGGCCGCCGAGTTGCTGCGGCGGCGGAAAGATCGCGGCATCAAAACGCCGCTGGACTACGCCTACAAGGGCGGCGGTGAACCGCGTTCGTCGGCCGCCCGGCGGTGGCGCGACTATCTGGTTCGCGCCAGCCGGCAGCGCGACCCGGTGTTTACGCCGTGGCATGCCCTGGCGAACCTGCCGCCGGAAAAATTCGCAGTCGAAGCACCGAAGCTGATCGCCGGCTTTGTCAAAGCCGACCGCAAGCCGCCGATCAATCGCCTGGTGCGCGAGGCGCTGATGCGGCAGCCGCTCAAGACGCAAACGGACGTCGCGGCGCTTTACGACCGCATTTTTGCCGAAGTCGAAACCGCCCGCCTGGCGCAGATTGCACAGGCGGCAGCGCTCCAGTCCAAGGGCCCGCCGACTAAGGGCGCGGCTCATGCCCACTCCAAGGCCCACCCCAAACCCAAATCCACGCAACTTGCCGACGCGGCGGCCGAAGAACTGCGCCGCGTGCTCGATGGCCCGGGCTCGCCGGCCGTGCTCACGGACCAAGAGCTGGATGGGCAGTTGGATCAGAAGATGTCCGGGGACTTGCGCCGGCTCGAATCGAAGGTGACGGAGTTGAAGGTCAGATCGCCCGCCTCGCCACCGCGGGCAATGGTTCTGCTCGATGCTCCGCAGCCGCTGAATCCGCGCGTGCTGGTGCGGGGCAATCCCGGGCGGCCCGGCAAGCCGGTGCCCCGGCAGTTTCTGAAGATCGTGGCCGGCGACACGCGCACGCCGTTTGCGCGTGGCTCGGGACGGTTGGAACTGGCCCAGGCGATTGTCAGCCCCGACAATCCGCTGACCGCGCGGGTCATGGTCAATCGCATTTGGATGCACCATTTTGGCGAGGGCCTGGTGCCGACGACGAGCGATTTTGGCGTTCGCAGCGAGCGGCCCAGCCATCCCGAGTTGCTGGATTGGCTAGCTTCGACGTTTATGGAAGAAGGCTGGTCGATCAAGAAACTGCACCGGCTGATCGTGTTGTCGCAGACGTATGCCCAAGCCAGCAACGACCGGCCGGAGTGCCTGCGCGTGGATCCGGGCAACCGGCTGTTGTGGCGCATGAACCGCAAACGGTTGGAGTTCGAGGCGGTGCGGGATTCGCTGCTGGCCGTGGCCGGAAACCTGGATCGCAAGTTGGGCGGCCGGCCGGTCAAGCTTACTACCGAACCGTTCAGCCACCGCCGGACGATCTACGGCCTGGTCGACCGGCAGGATCTGGCCGACGTGTTTCGCGTGTTCGACTTTCCCAGCCCCGACACCAGCGCCGATAGCCGGCCGCAAACGACGGTGCCGCAGCAGGCGCTGTTCGTGATGAACTCGCCGTTTGTGCTGGAGCAGGCCCGGCAACTGGCCGCCAGCGTGGCTGCCGAAACCGCTGTCGACGCGCGCATTCGCGGGCTCTATCGCCTGGCACTGGGTCGATCGCCCGATGCCGACGAACTGGCGCTGGGCCTGCGCTTTGTCGCCAGCCAGGCCGCCGAGCCGCCGCAACCAGCGGTTCACCAAAACAAAAATAAAAAGCAGCCGGCGCGCCAACTGCAGCTTTCGGCCTGGGAGATGTACGCCCAAGTGCTGCTGCTGGCCAACGAATTCATGTTTGTCGATTGACCCAAATCATTCCGAACAAAAATCACCACAGAGGCACAGAGGCACAGAGAGGAGAGAAGACTGCCGTATTCTCCGTCTCTCGTTCTTCTTTTTTTGCTCTGTGCCTCTGTGCCTCTGTGGTTCTCCTCGTATTGGACGCAAATAAGGATCCGGGCCATGACTGATCGCCATTCGGCCGAGCAGATATTGAATCCGGCGGCGGGACTGTCGCGCCGTGAGATGCTCGCGCGCTGCGGGATGGGCTTGGGCCTGTCCGGCCTGGCGGGCGTGATGGCCGACGACGGCATGTTGTCCCAGGCGACGGGGGCGGCGGCGAGTTATCAGAACCCGATGCAGGCCCGGCCGCCGCAATTCGCGGCCAAGGCCAAGCGCGTGATCCACCTGTTCATGAACGGCGGCCCCAGTCACGTCGATACGTTCGATCCCAAGCCGCTGCTGAAGAAATATGCGGGCAAGCCGCTGCCGGCCGGCCATTTGCGGACCGAGCGCAAGACCGGCGCGGCGTTCCCCTCGCCGTACAAGTTCAGCAAGTACGGCCGTAGCGGCATCGAGGTCAGCGAGCTGTTTGCCGAGACCGCCGCGCACGTGGACGACATGTGCATTATCCGGTCGATGCACGCCGACGTGCCCAACCACGAGCCGTCGCTGATGCTGATGAACTGCGGCGAATCGCGGCTGACGCGGCCCAGCATGGGCGCGTGGGTCACCTTCGGCCTGGGCACCGACAACCAGAACCTGCCCGGCTTCATCGCCATGTGCCCCAATGGCTACCCGATCAAGGGGACCGAAAATTGG
>DATCFX010000761.1:0-2479 GCA_036509275.1 Pirellulales bacterium
CCGTTCGTCGGTCAGAGCGCCTTTGCCCACAAGGGCGGCATGCACGTCCACGCCATCAACCGCACCGCCTCCAGCTACGAACACATTCCGCCGGAGCAGGTCGGCAATGAGCGGCGCGTGCTGGTCAGCGAGCTATCGGGGCGATCGAACATCGTGGCGCTCACCAGCAAGCACAACCTGCAGCACGATCGCGAGCTGATGGACCGCATCCTGGCTCGGGTCGTCAACCTCGAGAACGAGGGCTACCAGTTCGAGGCGGCCGACGCGTCGTTCGAGCTGCTAGTGCAGAAATGTGCCGGCACGTTCAAGCCGCACTTCGAGCGGCTCAGCTTTCGCGTGGACGTCGAAGCCGACCAGCAGGGCACCGTGACCACGGAAGCCACGGTCAAGCTGCTGGTGGGCGGCCGCGTGCGCCACGAAGTGGCCGAAGGCGACGGCCCGGTCAATGCGCTGGATGCCGCGCTGCGCAAGGCGCTGTATGCCGATTATCCGCACCTGGCCGAAATGCATCTGGTGGATTACAAGGTGCGCGTGATCAACTCCGAGGCCGGCACGGCCGCCGGCGTGCGCGTGGTGATCGAAAGCCGCGACCAGCACGAGGTCTGGGGCACCATCGGCGTCAGCGAAAACGTGATCGAAGCCAGTTGGATCGCCCTGGCCGACGCCGTGGAATTCAAGCTCGGCAAAGAGGTCGTCGCGAAGCACGAATCGGCCAGCGAGCGGGAGGCGCGAGCCTCCCGGTGACCGGCACTTAGCGTTTGCGCGGGATCACCGGCCAGCTAGCGCTTGCCGCTCGCCCCGGGTTTGCTCGCCCTATTCTCAAATCGAGAAGCGTTTTATGATTCTCGCTGGCTCTACAGATCACGCTCCCAACAGGCTGCACCTTAGCGCATGAGTACCGTCGCTTCGCCGGAACTGCCCAAGCAATACCATCACGCCGAGCCGGAGCGCCGCTGGTACCAGTTTTGGCAGCAGCGCGGCTATTTTCATAGCGAGCCGGACCCGGCCCGCCGGCCATACACCATCGTCATCCCGCCGCCAAACGTCACCGGCGCGCTGCACCTGGGCCATGCGCTGAACAACACGCTGCAAGACATCCTGGTGCGCTTCAAGCGGATGCAGGGCTTCAACGCGTTGTGGATGCCCGGCACCGATCATGCCGGCATCGCCACGCAGGCCGTCGTCGAGCGCCGGCTGCTGACTGAAGAAAAGAAAAGCCGCCACGACCTGGGCCGGCAGCAACTCGTCGAGCGCATTTGGGCCTGGAAGCAGGAATACGAGCAGCGCATCCTGGGGCAGCTCAAACGCATGGGCTGTAGCTGCGACTGGCAGCGGACGCGCTTCACGCTCGACGAGACGTGCGCCCGCGCGGTGCGGCACACGTTCTTTCGCTTTTTCGCCGAGGGGCTGATCTATCGCGGCAAGCGGCTGGTAAACTGGGACACCTACCTGCAGACGGCCGTCAGCGACGACGAAGTGTTTCACGAAACGGTCGCCGGCCATTTCTGGCATCTCAAATATCCGGTGATCGACCCGCAGGACGGCGAGCCCGAGTTCGTCACCGTGGCCACCACCCGGCCCGAGACGATGCTGGGCGATACGGCCGTGGCCGTACACCCGGATCCGGCCGCCGCCCTGGACGTCGCCGAAGCCGAACTGCGCAAAAAGCTGGCCGCGGCCGGCGACAAGCAGCGGCCGGAAGTCGAGCTGCAACTGGCCGATCTGCAACAGCGCCGCCGTACGATGCTCGGCCCGCTGGAGCAATTACGCGACATGGCGCTGGCCGGCCGCAAGGTGCTGTTGCCGCTGGTGAATCGCGAGATCCCGCTAGTGGCCGACGTTTGGGCCAAGCCGGAACTGGGCAGCGGCTGCGTCAAAGTCACGCCGGCCCACGACCCGAACGACTACGACGTCGGCCTGCGGCAACAACTGCCGATGATCAACATCCTCAATCCCGACGGCACGCTCAACGCCAGCGCCGGCCCCTACGCCGGGCTGACGATGGCCAAGGCCCGGGACAAGGTCGTGGCCGATTTCGAAGCCGCGGGGCTGCTGGCCGCCGTGGAAGAACGCGAGATCGAGCTGGCCCACTCGGACCGCTCGAAGACGCCGATCGAGCCGTATCTGGCCGATCAGTGGTTCGTGAAGATGGCGCAATTGGCGCAATCGGCGATGGACGCGGTGACTGACGAGCGCGTGCGGATTTTTCCCACGCGCTACGCCCGCGGCTATCTCGATTGGCTGGCCGAGAAGCGCGATTGGCCCATCAGCCGGCAATTGTGGTGGGGCCATCGGATTCCGGTCTGGCATAAGTCGCGCGTCGCCCGGGGTGACCGCGAGATTGCACTCGCCGGCAGGATTTCGAAATGGAAGGCGGAGGGACGCGTCGCCGAGTCGTTCTATGAGGGCGGCGTCGGCAAAGCGCTTAGCGCGGCCCCCGACGTCGCCGCGTATTACCTTTGCGTTCTGAGCGAACACG